>DASVJT010000154.1:0-1672 GCA_036385775.1 archaeon | reverse complement strand
GGGGGTCCTCAGACCCGAGTTCAAATCTCGGTGGCCCCACTAGTTAAAAGCTAAGATTGCTAGAGAAGCGAAACCCTCACAAAAGCTAATAAGTAACGCGCGCAATACATATTAGTATAGCATAATTTAGAGAATGCTAGTAGCTTTTTATGTGCATTCAAAGTGCTCCCGATTCAGATTGAGCATTCTAGACGCAACATATTTTGCTGAGCCATTGAATTATAGATTATCTATTTAGGAGCAAAAAAGTGCCCGTTGGGATTACGACTTACGGTGTGTATATACCCCGGTACAGGATCAGAGTAGAAGAGATTGCACGAGTCTGGGGAGATGACCCTAACGACATAAAAAAAGGGTTGCGCGTATTAGAAAAATCAGTCCCAGACCGAGATGAAGACACTGCTACGATTGCGGTCGAAGCTGCTCGCTCAGCCCTTCGTCGATCTGGTTTAGATGGAACTGATATAGGAGCAATTTATGTCGGCAGCGAATCTCACCCTTATGCGGTGAAACCGACGGCGACAATTGTTGCTGAAGCGATTCGAGCGACCCCAGAGCTTATGGCTGCTGACTTTGAATTTGCGTGCAAAGCGGGAACCGCTGCTTTGCAGACATGTCTAGGGCTGGTAGCTGCTGATTACATTAGATATGGCATGGCGATAGGAGCTGACACCTCTCAAGGTGCGCCCGCAGATGCCCTTGAATATACTGCAGCCGCCGGCGGTGCAGCTTACGTAATAGGAAAGGATAATATCGTTGCTGAAATCGAAGACACTTATTCGTTCACAACTGACACATCTGACTTTTGGAGGCGCGAAGGCCAGCAATATCCAAAGCACGGCGGAAGGTTTACTGGGGAACCGGGCTATTTCAAGCACGTTTTGGCAGGAGCACGCGGATTACTGGAAAAGACGCAACGCAAACCAGAGGACTTCGACTATGTGGTCTTTCATCAGCCGAATGGCAAGTTTCCACGCACGGTTGCCTCGACACTTGGTTTTTCACAAGATCAGCTGAAACAAGGTCTTGTAGTAGAAAGACTAGGCAATACATACTCCGGGTCAGCGCTGATTGGATTAGCGTCGGTGCTAGACGTTGCCGAACCTGGCAGCCGCATCTTTGTTACCGCATTTGGGTCGGGTGCGGGCAGCGATTCGTTCAGTATTAAGGTGACAAAAGAGATTAGCAATATCCAAGGTCTTGCTCCAACTGTTGCCGAACTGCTAGAAGCTCCAATTTATCTAGATTATGCCCTTTACGCTAAACACAAGAATAAGATAGTGCTCTAAGGGCACATCGAAACATCAACACGAGTTATTATGAGAGAAGTAGCCATCGTTGGCATTGGATGCACAAAATTCGGCGAAATGTGGAACAAAAGCTTTCGCGACCTGTTCATCGAAGCAGGCTTAATGGCCCTTATGGATGCCGAAGTAAGCGGCGCTCAAATAGAAGCACTTTATGGTGGGAACATGAGCGCAGGAATGTTCCTTGAGCAAGAGCACATCGGAGCGCTCATCGCAGACTTTTCCGGCCTTACTACAAATAATATTCCAAGCACCCGGGTTGAGGCAGCGTGTGCCTCAGGAGGCCTCGCACTGCGGAGTGGGATAATCGCGGTAGCTTCGGGCTACCACGACGTCGTTATCTCAGCAGGTATAGAAAAGATGAC
>DASVJT010000153.1:0-5989 GCA_036385775.1 archaeon | reverse complement strand
ACGCCGAAAAGACGCCCATCTTCGTGCACTTCGAGCGCTTCAAACTGCCGTTGCAGATACGGTATAACTATCTCGTCGCGCCAGGTCGAAGGCGAGTCGGCCCTCGTTCGCGTTCGGCGCGCCATTGCTCGTACCCTTTTCCTTCAACTTCCCACTGTATTGCTTCGGCGGCACATCCTGCGATGAAAAACGGAATGTCATCGTTTTCGATACGTATGGGCAGCGTCATGGCATCGCTCGATAGTTGCGTATTTGATGTGTATATTCTTTGCCCGATGATATCGCTTAGATGCGTCGTTTAAACTGGCTTAAATAACCCGTGGGGTCATACAGTAATACCGTTAGATCCCTATTAGTCCAAAATGCATTGATCATTTGTAAACGATGAGAATGTTAACGGGCATATCGAAAAAGAAGAACAATCTATAATTGATTAGGTATTAGAAAAAAAATCGTCGTAACTCCTTCTCCACGCGTTCCGGCTTACCGCCGTCTCTGCGTACGACGATGCATGCTCTAGGGTCTGAGCAACCTGCTCCCATCCACGCACGGGAGGGGCATAGAGGTTAGCAAGGGTTGCGTCTTCTCGATGGGAGAGTAGTTTTTTCACAGGGTCGGGGTTTCCTTTCAGGAACTTACCTGTTGCCAGGTGATTACTCAGTTAATTCGTCGACATCATCTACCGCAGCCATTTAGATATTACCTCACATAGGATACGTTGTGAGAGAGGCAGCCTACCCCTCAGCGAAATATGCCGGCACAAAAATCACTCATCCGATATTCCCTCAAGAACTTCTTCTAAAATCTCTCTCACCCGTCTGTTGGTCATTGCAGCAGAACGGGCTAGCCTCGTTTCAGGGAACGAAACGTCGTTAGATAGTTGATCTAGGTCTTCTTTCTCATGGTTGAGCAATTCAATAGCTTCTAATATCCTCTCTTTCATTTATTCACCTTTTATAATCGATAGCAGCTCATAACAGTTAGCTGTTAGTCTGATTGATTTGTTAAGGTCTTCTTGCGTTTCTTTTTTTGAAACCAGGACTTCTGGCCCATCACCGTTGTGTTAATCATCAGCATTTAATCCTTCGTTGACAAAATATCGTCCTTCACTGTGACAAGCATCCATTACAACAACATTTATCCCCTTAGAGCGCTTTTTTATGAGTTTAGAAAAACGGAGTTACTACCACCGCCGCCAGCATAAAAGGAGGTATTCAAATGGCAAGGATCGAAGAGAGTATTGAAATCAAGTTTCCAGTCGAAAAAGTATTTGCTTTCACTACCCGTGCTGAAAACTGGCCTAAGTGGCTTCTTTTCCCCTATACAATCCTCTTAGGGTGCGCTTTAAGAGCTGGGCCCCTCGATTCGCGCTCCCGCTCCTTCCTTACGTCAGTCGCCTCGCGCTCCACCAAGACTTGAATAATGATCTAAGATTTTTGGAAGTTTGGAAGTTTGGTTCAGCACTATCGTTCGTTCAAAAGCCCCAATCACCAAAGAACAAAATTGGCACGTAAAAAGACGATGAGAACGAGTACGCCGATAAAAAGCAAGTAAAGTGCGTATTTGAGCGGATCTTGTTTCATCATCCTCACTAGATTCATATTCTTGCCCTCGTCTTGCACGCTTGCACCTACCATCCTACGGGTACAGCAGGAAGTACAAGACTCCAACAAGTATTATCAGGAGGCCGAGAAATAAAACCATCCACGTTACCCTTCTATCCATTTTATACTCACCTTATTGTGTCAGTTTTAAAAGGCACTTTGTGTGACGTCTTGCAAGTCCTTGGTCATTGAACCTCCAGATAAAACTACCGTTCTTGTCGTATTTTAGTGGTAAAAGAAATCAAATTATTCGTTTTTTAGCCGTGAAAAACGTGCAAAACTCCCTTTCGTTTATTTTTCTCAGCGTTTGCGGAAACTCGAGCACGATGCTGCTGCAGCGAGTTCGGCTGGACGTAGGAGTAATTATGAACTCAGTAGCTTATTCAGAAGTCCCGATTCTCCTGCGCGAGAATTGGCTTTTTTACGCAACGGTGGTGTTGTTAGTCCACACAAATCTCGCACACATCGGATAATTAAAGCCAAAGGCGACTATGATAGCTGCCAGTTCTGAAACAAGATAAAAAACTCCAAAAAACTCAGTGAGAATATAAAGCACTGTAAGATTGATGCACATGCCCCCTAAGGCGACCCCATGATATTTCCCTAATGCTAATGCGAAATGACCAGGTTTCTTAAACTGGTAGGCAAGGTGATCCTGCTATTCAATGCAAATGCCCATAGAATGCTCATCTCGATTGCCAAGGCTGCCGATAAGACGTAAAACAGGTGAACGTACTCGGTGAATATCCACGTGAAAAACAGATTTAATGCGGTACCGCTCGCACCCACAATGGCGAATTTGAAAACTCGCACCAAGTGTTTGTCTATTAAAATCCTGACCAATGCATGGGGTTCTTTTGAGGCCGCTTTGACCATTTTCTGGAGTAAATATTCCCGAATCATGCCTTTTTTGCGTGGATTGTAGCCAGCTGCGACTTTTGCTACGGTCAAATCATGAGCTGACATCTTCGGAGTTAACTATTTCAAGCAGAGTCTTATCAAACGCAATTCGCTTAATAATTCACCGTTTTATACTAAACAACCAAGTCCTTAAGTGCATCTAACAGCGCCTTCCGTTCAACTGAATCGTCTGTGTTAGTGTGTGCGTGAAATTTCCGTTTATGAAACAATTGAGGCGCAAAGCATACGACTTATTTTGCTACGGAGCTTCAGTAAGGTCTACGATTCTATCCCGCAAGGCGCGGCGGTATTACACGGCGATTTACGGCATACGCGGCTTATTGATGACTTAGGGCACGAATCCGCTAAAAACGCTTAATACGTTGCGCGTATGGAGGTTAAGAATAATGACTCGCGGAACCGAACGCAACGCCGCCAATTGTAACATCGATAATATAGACGAGTATCACGCTATGCGCGACGAGGCTTTAACGAATGTAAAAGCGCCGCCCCCTAGTGAGTACGACATAGCGCAGTTTAAAGAAGCGTTTGCCGATAACGATGACGAATCTGATTATGATATTCAAGAGCGAAACGCTAAACAACGTGCTTTAATCTGGTATTCCGGTACCCTCTATAGCGCGTCGGACCTGCGCGTCAATATGACGGAAGTCGTACCGAGCTATAACGAGTTTGACGGCGTTAAGACTATTGAACTATTAACCGCTATGTATCCGGATGCGCTTTTTTTACCTAGTAAAGAGTATGGCGTCGCTATCTTCATTTATCCTCTGAATGGCACGACGGCGTTAAAGAAGCCAAATAAAATTGAGATTAAGCGACTTAAAGCGGATAGCTGTACGATTCACGTAATACAACGTGAGGGTAAGCTAATACACGTAATATGCTTATCGTTCGCTTGAGGTAAGAAATTATGACACGTGGTAGCGAACGCTATGTAAAGTGTGAGTTCCGCGGGGCCTGGATAAGGTGCCTTATTATTTCGAGCTATACCGGCGGCACCGCACGACCACCAATGAAACGTATAACTGGACCGTCACGATAGTTCGCGAGCGATTACGTGAAGGTGATTGCGATTTTACCGCTTAAATCGAGGGTAAACAACTTAAAGTGCAGCGTTTATGCGATTAAGAGGATATAAATGCCAGAAGAATACCGCGTTCGTTTTGTCCAACAGCTTAACGGCGCACGACGGCGGGACCGGCTTGGCTTTGTTACGTTGCACGCAGCAATAGAAAAGCGGTTAAAAGGGCGCATAGTCGATAAAGCGAGGCTCGGTTCGAACGACTTAGATATGCTTGACAGCGTAAGCGATCGCGACGAGTTTTGGAAAATAACCGATTTATACCTGAGTCTTTTAATTCCGTAGTTCCTTGAGGCCTAATTGATCCTCCATTTTAAGGTTTTAGTGCTGGCTTTGCTGACTGAGAATCTAGAAATCTTATGCTAGTCCAGTTTCAAAAACTCTTGTATCCGCTCGTCTGCAGGAACTGCCTTTGACCACACGTTCTCGAAGGAGGTGAATAGGTATTCTGCATAGGAAGAACTCTCGCTCCAGAAGGCTGTGATGGGTGTATCAAGCGTGTATTCTCGGACTCCGAGATTTATCGCGCTGAGGCTCTGCTGCTTATCACCTACGATCATGAAGATTTCGTGGAATTGGTCGCTATGGCGGAGGTCTTCACCGATATCCAGTCGCATTTGCGCCGCTTCAATGTTAGCACGCGATATGGGTATAATGCCTCTGAGCACCCCGCCGTTTTGTATGAACCGCTTAGCGCCCTCTATAGTACCATAGCTGCCAGCGAGTGATACAAATGAAGGGGGGGTGAGAAAGACAACCTCATTCTCTGCTGATTCAAATATGCCTAAAACTACCGCTATGGCATCTTTGACACTTTTGATAACTGAACCAGCAGGCATGAAAAGTTATTTCGAAACTGGCGTTTAAATAAGTAAATGACAAGACGGTGTCACTTGACTTAGTGAAAAAAGAGGGAAATTGTTCCGCCCCGTTGTATAATAAAGCGTCTAATGATCAGCCTGCGAAGGGCCTTGCTCACGCAGCTCTTTTATCGTTTGTTCTGCTGGCACAGAATTCTTCCATATAATTTCGAACGTTGATATGAGATAATCAGCATACACAGGATCATTGGTGTAGAGCATGCTGAGCGGTTCATCGAGTTTAAGATTGTTAACATCGATGTTAATCGCACTGAAACAGTGTTTTTTATCAAATATGGCATAATAAGACCCACGATAACCGGCAAAATGGCGCACGTCGGCACCGATATCCAAGTGATGGCGAATTATGCCAGTGAGCCGGTACGTGACATCGGCAATGCCACGGCATTGTCCTCCGCGCTCGATGAACTCTCTTTCTGCATCAATGATGCCGAATATTTCGCCCAATTCAACTCCTTGGAGATTTGATAACCATAAGAACTCTTCTTCCGCCGAGAGGATAACGGGTAAGGCTGTGCCGATCACTTCCTTAATGCTTTTGAGAATCTTAAACGTTGCAACTTCGTCTGATGGCCGAAATTGGTGCTGCCTTGCAAGTACCTGCAGTTCTCGCTTTCGCACCTCCATCTCGCGGAGTTCGCTTTCGTGCTTCTTGAGTGCTGACTCAAGCGCGGCTTCGAGGTCTACCGCAGCGTACGTCGTTGGTGAATCGAGCGAAGGACGCACCATCCCCTTGTCTATGAGGCTCGTGAGCGTGCGGTGTACGTCCTCGCGGTAGGTCTTAAGCGACTTTGCGAGGGGGGACGAGGTTTTGGGGCCATATTTGAGCAGGCGGAGGTAAGTCTGTGCCTCCTTTTCGCTGAGACCGAACCCTATTAAACGGCTGGTGAATTCCTCGTCAGTGGTCATCAGTTATCACCTCGTAATGAGATGAATGCTAGATATACGTTACTTAAATAAGGGGGGTGAAGCACGCCGTTCACGGCGTTGGCAAGGCGTTCTGCACACTTGGTGCAGTTTGGATCGTGTGTGTTCAAGCAGCCAAAGTGGAGGCCATACCAGCAGCCCCCGTTTTTTGTAGTCGTTACGTTCGTTGCCATAACGTTCATCTCCGATCCAAACTACACAGAGTAGTTTCATAAGCCCGCGTGAGGCACCGATTGTGTGGGGAAGCGTGACAGTGTGTTCGTGTCACACCTAGCGGCGGCTTTCGCGGGAAAGTTGCCAATATTAACCTACCTCATTGACGGCAGATGCGACGAGGTGGGCCACAAAGTACCCTTGGTGACATGTTCAAGCCACTTCGTCTTGTCAGATCTACGTAAAGTCGCTGAGCTGTGTGGAAGGAAAAGGGATCTGCTCGCAAAAACCTAATCGAAACCCAAAAAAGAAACCGAAAGCTTCAAATTTAAGGCTACGAATACATATGAGACATGTCCGACGGCATCTTCATCGTAATCGCAACCTTCGGCGTTGTCTTTGTAATCACGGCCGCGATG
>DASVJT010000152.1:0-14662 GCA_036385775.1 archaeon | reverse complement strand
ATAGAGAGCATGCCTTTCTTAGAAGCAGTTCGACAAATGCATAGCGAGGAGGACCACTTTGTGTTGCTCCACGTGACGCTTGTCCCGGAGGATATGACCGGGGATCACAAAACGAAGCCTACCCAACACTCGGTTAAGAGCTTAAGAGAGCTTGGCCTCAGTCCCGACGTCATAGTTGGCCGTGCAAAAACGCCGCTGAGTAAAGATGCGCGAGCCAAGATCTCGCTGTTTTGTGACGTTCCTTTAAATGCCGTCATAAGCTGCTATGACGTGCCTGACATCTACCAGGTGCCCTCGCTTCTTGAGCTTGAAGGCTTAGGAGATTATCTTGTTGAGAGGCTCGAACTCGAAAAGAAAGCTGTGAGCCCGTGGGATGTGATGAAGAACCCCCCCATATCTCGATCGATTGCTATCGTTGGCAAATATATGTTTGAAGATGCTTATTTCAGCATAAAAGAGGCAATTAAGCACGCAGCAAGTGCGCTAGGTGGCGGCATTGACGTGAAGCTCGTCGATGCAGAAGACCCGCATGCGCTCGAGGTTCTCAGATCGGTGCATGGAATTTTGGTCGCACACGGGTTTGGCCCTCGAGGAAGCGAAGGGAAAATAGATGCGATCCGTTTTGCTCGTGAGAATGACATTCCTTTTTTGGGAATCTGTTTTGGCTTCCAACTCGCCATAGTCGAGTTTTGTCGGCACGTATTAGGGCTGGAAGCAACAAGCACCGAGTTGGACCCTACTGGGGTCCACGTCATCGATTTACTTCCCGAGCAGCTAGATGTTGACCACATGGGGGGTACGATGCGACTAGGCAACTACGATGTCATTATCTCGCCTGAGACGCGCGCACATTCTATTTATGAAAGTCTTTTAGTGACTGAACGTCACAGGCATCGGTTCGAAGTAAATCCAGATTTCATAGAGCTTATCGAACAAAATGGAATGTTGTTTTCAGGGAAGGCAAAAGATGGAATCAGAATGGAGATTGCAGAGATCCCAACAAAAAGATTCTTCGTAGGAACACAGTTCCATCCCGAGTTTAAATCTAGACCCGGGAGACCATCGCCCCCATTTCGTGAATTTATAAAGTCTGTGCTCAATATGAATATTAGCACGTGATGCGAAGTAGCGTCACGATCAAATTAGAAGCAGAGCGTCAACATATGGTAAACGCAGAGAAGTTCATTGAGGATGCAATTGTAGAAATCAAGGGAGAAGTAGGAACTCAAAGAGCAATCATCGCCCTCTCTGGGGGGGTAGATAGCTCTGTTTGTGCCACACTTGCTTATCAAGCGTTGGGAGACCGTCTTTATCCAGTTTACGTCGATACAGGACTCATGAGGAAGGGCGAGACTGAGACTATCAAGAAAGCATTTCGTTACATGCCGTTGACAGTGATTGACGCGAAAGCGCGGTTTATCGCTGCGCTTCATGGAGTTTTGGACCCCGAAGATAAGCGTAAAGCAGTCGGTGAGACGTTTATACGCGTATTTGAAGAAGTTGCAAGACAAAAGCAAGTAAGTTATTTGGTGCAAGGCACCATTTATCCGGATATAATCGAATCTGAAGGGGAAATCAAATCGCATCATAACGTAGGTGGTCTTCCTTCCGAGATGGAGTTTAATGGAGTGGTCGAGCCGCTCAAGTATTTGTACAAGGATGAAGTTCGTCAACTCGCTCGGGCACTTAAGTTGCCGCCTGAGGTCAGTGAGCGGATGCCATTTCCGGGACCAGGGCTAGCAGTCCGAATTATTGGTGAAGTAACTGAGGAGAAGCTTCGTGTTGTCGGTGAGGCGAACGCAATAGTTGAGCAAGAGATATTACGCTACAATCCGTGGCAGACTTTTGCAGCATTGTTGGAGAAAGGAACCGGCGTGAAAGGTGATGTACGTGTGCACGGTTGGATAATTGCAGTGCGCGCTGTGCAGTCACGAGACGGGATGACCGCCAGCGTGCTTGAATTACCTTACGATGTGCTTCGGAAAATCGCTTCACGCATAACGAGCGAACTTTCTGACGTCACGCGCGTGGTTTATGACATCACGCCGAAACCGCCAGCTACTATAGAGTTTGAGTAGCAAACACCGAAAAAGCACTTTAAGTCTCAGATGTTTGCCACGGTATGCAGACTTACTATTTTTTTAAAAAACGATGTTTAGGAGATTGAATAAATGCGCTTGAGCAAAAAAGAAGAAGTAATCGCCAAAGCATCGCAGTATTATATGCCAGTATTCTTGCGTGAACCGCTGGTGATTGAACGCGGTAGAGGTGCGATCGTTTCAGATATAGGCGGCAATGATTACATCGATTGCGTCGCCGGGATTGCAGTCAATAATGTAGGCCACTGCCACCCCAGTGTGGTCAATGCCATCAAAGCGCAAGCAGAGAAGCTCATCCACACTTCAAACTTGTACTATACAGAGATCCAAGCACTTTTGGCGGAGCGCATGACAAAACTGACCGGCTTGGAGCGCTGTTACCTAACAAATTCCGGAGCGGAGTCCACTGAATCCGCGATGAAGCTTGCGAGGCGGGTAACCGGTAAGAAGGGGTTCATTTCGACCAAAAACGCATTTCACGGGCGGACTATGGGTTCACTTAGTGTGACGTGGAAAGAGACAATCCGGCACCCATTCGAGCCGTTGATTGATGATGTCACCTTCGTTAATTTTGGCGATGCAAACGCTATTGCTGGGGCAGCTACAGCCGATACCGCCGCAGTTATTGTCGAACCGATCCAGGGAGAAGGGGGGGTTAATGTACCACCTGATGATTATCTCGTTGCGGTTCGCGAACTCTGTACAGAGCGCGACATAGTGTTGATCGTCGATGAAGTACAAACTGGATTTGCCAGAACGGGAAAGTGGTTTGCCTGCGAGCACGCTAACGTTGTACCAGACATTATGACACTTGCAAAGGCCATGGGCGGCGGCTTTCCAGTCGGCGCGATGATGTCGCGTGAGTCTTGCCAGTTCCTGCCAGGCGATCACGGCGGCACGCAAAGCGGCACACCCCTTGCATGTGCTGCAGCTCTAGCAACGATCGACGTAATTGAAAGCGAGGATCTCGTCGAGCAATCACGACTCAAGGGTGAGCTTCTAAAGAAGCTCCTTAGTGATCTCGAATCGCCAGATACGGTCGACATTAGGGGCAAGGGCCTTATGGTTGGATACGAATTGTCGCGCCCAGCGCGCTTTATTGTTGACTATGCCCGAGAGAACGGTGTGTTGCTAAATAACACCTCAGAAAACGTTTTAAGGTTCGTGCCCCCTCTCGTGATTACAAAAGAGCAAATTGAAACGGCCATAACGGTAATTGAGCGTGCCATCAACTTACGTACCCGGTAGGTCTGCTGATGATGTAACTCGAGCTTACGGCATTAGTCCTGAGAAGGTAATTAAGCTCGGGTCAAATGAAAACGCTCTTGGGCCTAGCCCAAGAGCGGTCGAAGCGATTAAGCGACATTTAAACAAAATAAGTGTTTACCCATCCCACGGATACGCGGAACTGAAGGACGCCATAGCACGTTATGTAGGGTGTTCGGCAGAGCACATCATAGTTGGCAATGGCTCTGACGATCTTCTCAACACCCTAGTTAGGTACCTCCTCTTACCTGGCGACCCGGCTATCATCCCCATACCTACATATATGTATTACGAAGTCATCGTCGAAGCTGGACGCGGCACGTGCGTTTACGTTAACCGAAACGAAGACTTTTCAGTCAACATTGACAATATTATCGGAGCGCTCAAAGACAACACAAAGCTGATTTTTATTTGTGCTCCGAATAATCCGACCGGAAATGCCATAGAAAAAACAGCGCTCAAGCGCCTTTTAAGATCGACCGAGGCCCTAATAGTACTTGACGAAGCTTACGCTGAGTTTTCGACTGAGAGTCACGTTGACCTGGTAAATCACTTTGACAACTTGGCGGTCTGCAGAACGTTTTCAAAAGCGTTTGGATTAGCAGGGCTACGTCTCGGCTATGCCGTGCTTGATTGCGACTTAGCGCGCGACAACGACCAACGTATGCTTGCATTTTCGGTGAATCAGCTCGCGGTCGAGGGGGGGGCAGCAGCACTGTCAGATAATGCTTTTTTGCAGCGTACGGTAGTTATGGTAACACACGGCCGACAATACCTCCGCGAGAAGCTTCCTTTCAAGACATACCCCTCAGAAGCTAACTTTGTGTTTGTTGACACAGCACCTTACACAGCACAAGAAGTGTCAGAATACCTACTGAGCCGAGGCATAATCGTTCGAAACTGCGACGCTTTTCGTGGGTGTTCTAACGCGCACATCAGAATCACCGTTGGCCAACCGTGGCAGAATACCGCGGTTCTGGAAGCGCTGAATGAATTCGTAAATTCGGTTTGATGCCTTCGTTTACCTATGAAAATTGCTCTCACAGGAACCCCTGGCACAGGCAAGACGACTATCAGCAACGTGCTTAAAGATGAATTTGGCCTCAAAGTCGTCGACTTGAATGAAGTGATTCATGCTTTCCAATACTATATGGGGTGGGATGACAATCGTAATTGTGGCATTGTCGATCTTGAGGCCCTGAGGGAGCATCCATTCGAAGATGGCCTCGTGATAGAAGGACATATTTCGCATCAACTATCAGTCGAGCGCGTTATTGTTCTTAGAACGAATCCGGCCGTGCTTCGAGGACGTTTGCAGGAAAAGGGTTTTTCAGAGAACAAGATACGCGAAAATATCGAAGCTGAAATCCTTGACGTCATCCTTATTGAAGCTCTTGGGTTGCACGGAAACAACGTATATGAAGTTGACTCGACAGGAAGATTGCGTACAACTGCGCAGCTTGTGCGGGAGATTACGCAAGGGTACGCGCTAGAGCGATTCGTGGTTGGTCGATACGATTGGACGAGTTATTTGAATGACTCTTGATACATATCGGGGACGGATGGGGCGGATCTTGAATCCGCTCGCTTGGGCACTTTATCGACACGGCGTAAGTGCAAATCAGCTCAGCTTGCTTTCACTCATTTCGGCAATAGTTGCCGGAGCGGCGTTTTGTGTGAACGTGCTTCCGGTAGCGATAGTGACAATTGCGTGCAACGCGCTCTTTGACGCTCTTGATGGGTGCTTGGCGCGGAGTTCAAAAAGCGAGTCGAAGCAAGGCGATTTGATTGACCACGTTTGTGACCGGTACTCTGACATCTTCATTTTCGGCGGGATTACGATAGGTGGATACATCGCGTGGCAGATTGGGCTCATTGCGATTGTCGGCGTCCTAATGACGAGTTACCTCGGAACTCAAGCACAAGCGCTTGGGGTCGGTCGGGACTATCGCGGCCTTCTCGGCAGAGCTGACAGACTCGTACTAGTTTTTTTCGTGGCAGTACTTAGTCTTGGAGTTCCAGAGACGATTATCTGGTTTCCATTGTTAGGTTGGATGATGGTGTTTGTGGCTATTGTTAGCAATATCACTGCGTTACAACGATTTTATCTCGCGTATTATGAGATCTAGAGGTACTATCGAGCAGCTTTACTTCCCATCTGACCCATAGCGTTCACTAGAAATTTACTGCTTTGTGCTCGCAAATCGATAAATAAATCGGCGAACGAAGAACTAAGGGACTACGCGAACATAGCTTCCAGGTGGTTTAATTCTGTCTTAGGCATGCCCATAACTTTGCGAACGGCATCGTCGAAATCTGCGGTCGTTACAGATTCGCGTTCTGCACGGATGGCAAACATCCCGGCTTCCATTGCAATAGCTTTAATATCGGCGCCGCTAGCCCCATCAGAGAGCTTTGCAATCTTCTCTGCATCTATTTCTTGGGCTAAGTTCATTCTTGCCGTGTGGATCTTGATAATCTCAACGCGAGCTTCGTAGGTCGGGAGTGGGATATCTATAAGGCGATCAAAGCGTCCAGGCCTAAGCAAAGCAGGATCGAGTATGTCGCTCCTATTAGTAGCTCCAATGATCTTGACTTCGCCCCGGTTTTCAAATCCATCCATTTCGGCAAGGAGCTGCATAAGGGTCCGCTGCACTTCACGGTCTCCTGAAGTAGCGCTATCTAAACGCTTCGCTCCAATTGCGTCGAGTTCATCGATGAAGATAATACTGGGTGCCTTTTCCCTGGCCATTTCAAATAACTCGCGAACGAGGCGAGCCCCTTCACCTATATACTTCTGAACGAGCTCACTACCAACGATTCGAATGAAAACAGACTCTGTGTGCTTAGCAACTGCCTTTGCAAGAAGGGTTTTGCCAGTTCCCGGAGCTCCATAGAGAAGTACACCTTTTGGCGGCTCAATACCTACTTGCTTAAACAACTCAGGTTTCAACAGTGGGAGCTCTACAGTCTCACGTAGTTCTTGGATCTGAGCGTCAAGACCGCCGATATCATCATAGCTTACTGTTGGCGTCTCAATGATTTCCATCCCATATACGGTCGGGTCCTTTGATGGTGGCAAAGCGCCGACGATTGCAAGGGATTGCTGGTTTAACGCCACTCTGGCACCGGCGATGAGCTCTTGTTCAATAAATTGTGAAGCATTAACCACGAACTTTGGACCAGTTGAGCTCTTAATAACGACTCGATTGTCGTCAAGAACGTCCAACACAGTCCCAACAAGCAATGGTGGACCTTTAAGTCGTTCAAGCTCACTTCTTAGTTTTCTTACTTCGCGTTCGTAGCGCACCTTCTGATTCTCAGCGGATCGCTTTTCATTTTCGACCTTTCGATTAGAATCGCGGAGCTTGAGATTGCGTTCTTCCAGTTGACGAACGCGATCTAGGAGATATTCAGAAAAGTCGTTGCCTTTCTTGTCGCTTTCGTCAAAAGAGTCTTCCAATTTCGTCTCCTCCGAATGATATTTAATATTGCATGCTATATATCCTTTATTCGGAGAAAGCCATGCACTGCGAATTATGCGGGAAAGAAATCCTTGGGAAGCCTAAACACGTTGTCGTTGAGGGGGCTGAACTCGAAACATGTGATGTGTGCGGAAGTTTTGGTACAGAAATTCGTCGCCCTCAAACGTTTGTCGGGCCCACGAGCAGAGTTGCGTCTCACTCCCGCACGAGGTACAGAGACATCTATCAGCAAATGGAGGGTGAACTCGATCCAGACTTCAGTGACATCGTAAAAAACGCTCGAAAAAGAGCCGGGATAACGCAGGAGCAACTCGCAGCGCAGATAATGGAAAAGGCGCTTGTGATAAAGAAGATTGAGCGAAAAGAGCTAACACCAGACGATAAACTCCGCAAGAAACTCGAAAAGGCGCTAAACGTAAGTCTTGTCATTGAAATCGGACGAGAAAAAGCACAGAGAGGTAAATCGTCCGGAAACTTGACACTCGGAGACGTAGCCGTCGTTAGGCGACGACACTAAATGTTATGCCGATTTCCGAGGCCCTCCTGTGACAATTAATCGGATTACCACAAGCACAAAGGGTGCTGCCAACGCCGTCAAGGCCGGCAAGATCGTTGCTTATCCGACCGAGACTGTCTACGGATTAGGAGCACTAGCGCTCGAACAGGCGACCGTCGAGAAAGTGATCGCGCTGAAACAAATGACTTTGATGAAGCCGATTTCGCTCGCTGTATCTAATTTTAGTATGTTAGAAACTGTCGCTTTTGTAGAAGACGTTGACCTTCTCCACGAATTGTTGCCGGGGCCGATTACCGTTCTTTTGCGAAAAAAGGATATCGTTCCGCACATCCTTACGGCAGGTGCCCCCCTTGTTGGCATCCGATTTCCTTCACATAAGGTAGCCCGCGTCCTTATAGACTCTGTCGGAGCTCCTATTACCTCGACAAGCGCGAACGTTACAAGCGCACCACCTGCTATGTCTGCAAGAGATGTTAATATCAGCGTAAGTTGCGTAATTGATGGGGGCACAGCGATCCTGGGCCCCTCCACTGTCGTTGATCTTGTCAATCGCGTAGTTGTACGCCGAGGGGCAGGGTACGACTTTCTACTTGAGAAGGCTAATATCCCTTGTTAGGACGATAAGTCCGATCTTCACGCTTTCCGATAGTCTTGCCTTTTGACTTTTCGACTTCACAAATGGGTTCCCATTGTTTAACTTCCAAGGCTTAGTATTATCTACAAATGACTCAGTGAAGGCGAGGAAGCTTAATAACAACTAAATGATAACCCGATTGCATGATGATGCCAAACGAAACCGTTCGGATTCGAGATTTTATTATTACTAAAAAGAATTGGATTTTCGCGGTGGTTTCGTACGACAACAAGGCGTTTATCCAAGGTTTCTTACGCTATGTGCCCGACAAAAATGGCACGAGAGTACGTCAAGATGGCAAGCGGTTTCGCAAAGTTGACTTCGATGAGGCACGACAATTGATGCAAAAATCTTATCAATATCTGGATGGGCTGTGTGCCATTCCATACGAGGACGTTGTGGAGTTGAAACACCCACAACAAGGCATTGAAAACTGCGATGATTCTGTTTCGAGAATCGTGGAGTTACTCGAGGGGTACGGCATACATAGGCGCTTCATGGGAGTAACTGGTTCTAGACTAGTTGGGCTAGCTGCAGCGTCATCTGATATTGATTTCGTCATTTACGGGAAGCGTAGCTTTGAACGTGCGAGAGCTGCTTTGCGCGACTCTATAGAATGCAGAGTATTGCCTATGATTGACAATCATACGTGGCAGCGGATATACGAGAAGCGTACCCCAGCTCTGACGTTCGAAGAGTTTGTATTGCACGAGCAGAGGAAATGGAATCGCGGTTTGATCGACAAGACATACTTCGATCTGTTGTTTGTGCGAGGGTATGACGAGATAACAACTGAGCCGCGAGGTGTTGACGACGGGCTCGCGACCATTCGCGCTACGGTGACAAACGCTTGGTATGGATTTGATAGTCCTGCTATTTACGAAATCGACCATGCAACAGTAACGAAGGTACTTTCATATACGCACACTTACGCAGGGCAAGCTATTGAGGGGGAGGTCATTGAAGCGCGCGGAATCTGCAATGAATCAGGGGTAACTCGTTTAATCGTGGGTACCTCTCGTGCAGCTCCAGGCGAATGGATAAAAAGCTGTACACTGCTGCGTTCGCAAAGATATAGTGCAGTATAGGCAGAATGGGGCTGCCGGTAAACCCTTAGGTGAGCTAATTGCAGTTAAGGATTCAATATGACAAAGGCACACTACTGATTCAGGGAGACGTGCGTGTTCCTTACTCCAATTGGGACGAGCGTTCAGGTGCATACAGGGCGCTGGGGTTATATTATGCAGATATCATTGATTACCTAGAGAATAGCCACATTGACTTCATAGATGAAGCCATTCAGCTGCTTCCCGTGCCACGCTTGCAGCCAAGTACCACGCTTCGCGACTATCAAAGAGATGCGCTGGATTCGTGGATGCAAGCAGGAAGCAAAGGGACTGTTGTCCTGCCGACTGGCGCTGGAAAAACCATAGTTGCGGTCGGTGCTATTGGCAAGCTACAATTACCTACATTAGTCGTTGTACCTACTCTCGATCTGATAGAGCAGTGGAGGCGTGCGCTTGCGAGTGAGTTTGGCATCGAGATAGGGGTCTATGGGGGTGGTGACTACTTTCTTAAGCCTCTCACAGTTACTACCTATGACTCCGCTTATTTGCGCGCAGTCGAGCTTGGAAATCGATTTGGATTAGTCGTCTTCGATGAGGTCCATCACCTCCCTGCTGCAGGGTACCGTCACATCGCTGAAATGTTTCTCTCTCGCGCGAGACTTGGACTTACTGCAACATATGAACGTGAAGATGGACTTCATAGCGAACTCAAGCGCCTCATTGGGGGCAAAGTCTATGAGCTAACCGTACACGATCTTGCAGAAGAACATCTTTCTGGTTATGACGTTGCATACCGCTTCGTCGACTTGGAGCCTGACGAAGCGAAGGAGTATTCGCAGTGTTATTCAATATTCACCGATTACCTTGCGCGCCGTAACATTACGCTTCGAAAGCGGCATGATTTTGCTAAGTTTATTAGGCGCAGCTCGTGGGATCCGGAGGCTCGAAAAGCGCTCCTAGCTCGGAATCGGGCCCTAGATATCGCTTTAAACTCACGAGCAAAGATGGAGGCGCTAAGAGAACTTCTTCTTGAGCATCCATCGGAGCAGACTATTATTTTCACGCAGCATAATAAGCTCGTCCGTCGCATCGCTCGAAATTTTTTAATCCCGGCAATAACGCACACGACCTTTAAAGATGAGCGCAGGGACATACTCAACAGATTTCGCAATGGAGAGTACCGAATGATAGTTACCTCAAAAGTGCTCGATGAGGGCGTAGACGTTCCCGAGGCATCGCAAGCGATAATTTTGAGTGGGACGGGTAGCTCCCGAGAATTCATTCAGCGGCTCGGGCGTGTGTTACGTAAGCGAGAGGGAAAGCGTGCAAGACTCACTGAAATCGTCACGCGGGATACGACCGAAACAAAAATGAGTCACCGTCGGAAGCGAAAATGGAGAAGTGCAGAAAAAAATGCTTCCTAGCAATCTCCTTGTTACGCGAGCTCGGTCTGGGAAGATCAAACCGGTGTACGTCCTGGTCGAAGGGCGTTACTTAGAACTGGCGTCGCGTTTGATCGAAACGTTTGAAGCATATGAAAATAGGCGCAAGGGCGAGCTTGTAGAGACTTGCCAGCAGTATGAGCAAAGCGGGTTTGACTATCGCTTGGTTAGGGGCCTGGTCGCATTGCTCAACCGCTCGGCAACATATAAGCCGCATAGTTATGTTGATCCTAAACAAGCACGCTTTGAAGTCTTTAAACAAGCAAATCATTATCCGCTTGTCGGGACTGAAGCTCTGAGACAAGAGGTTATTGCTCGGGTCGCATCACGACTACACCTTTCATCAACTCAACTCGAGGCGTCGCTTTGGAGTGATTTCG
The DNA here is from genome assembly GCA_036385775.1 of archaeon. Classification (GTDB taxonomy): domain Archaea; phylum Halobacteriota; class Bog-38; order Methanoflorentales; family Methanoflorentaceae; genus Methanoflorens. The sequence continues at coordinate 3,772 of DASVJT010000152.1, read as the reverse complement.
AAGAAGAACTAGTGCTAGAAAGCTTTGTTGCCCCCCTGCCGCGTGACTTGATTCAGCAGTATAACTTGAGCTTGACACAAACGCTATTGTTCAAGGCTTCCTCTTTTGAATTTATAGTCGGGAGCAACTACCAACGTATTTTCAGTCGGCTCAAGCGTTTGGGTCTTATGTACACGGTGGAACAACAAAATGGGGCTTACAACGTCGTTGTTGACGGTCCTATATCGCTTTTCAAACTAACCGAACGATACGGCACGTCGCTTGCTAAGCTACTCCCTGCTGTGATTGAAGCTGACAACTGGCGCTTCAAAGCACAAATCGTCGGCGGGGAACGACAAGCACCCAAGTTGCTCGAACTTGAACTTAATGCTAAGACGGCAAAAGATCTTTTTCCGGCGCAACGTCTGGAGAAAGGGGCGCAATATGACAGCTCAGTTGAAGCGGCGTTTGCACGCTCTTTTAAGGCTTTGAAGTTGGGTTGGACTCTTAAAAGAGAACCGGAACTGCTAGTAGCTGGCCGCTATGTATTCATCCCAGATTTCAGCTTTGAGAAGAACAACCTGAAAGCGTATCTTGAGGTCGTCGGTTTTTGGACCGATGAGTACCTTAAAAAGAAACTTAAAAAGTTACAGGAGCTCGCCGTCGATAACTTACTGGTCGCTGTTGATCTGAGTCTCAATTGTTCCCAGTTAGAGAAGATCAAAGGCTTCGTTATCCTATATGATAAGAAGGTACCAGTGAAGCCGATCGTCGGCTTTTTAAAGCATTTAGAGGAAACCGCTATCTTACAGGAAGTTGGAACTATGGACGGTTCTAACCTCCGTCTTGAAGGGGACATAATCGACGTGCCTCGATTGGCCGACGAACAAGCAGTTTCAGTGGGGGCTTTAAAACGATGGTTGCAGGCCAATCCGGCAGCTCATTACCGTCTTATTGGCCTGCAGCTGATAAGTGAAGGAAAGCTTCGGGAAATCACAGAGAAACTCCAAGCGGTTAATGGATGCGTGCTGTCCACTGCACTACAGACCATCGAAGAAGAAGGAATCTTATCACCTGAGAAGATCTTAGAAACGTTAGGCTTCGTCGTTGAATGGCGCGGCCTAGATCCGGAAAACGCTACGATTCGTAAAAAATCAAGCGTGTTGCGGTAGAATTACAAGTTTGTTCGCCACCGTGTCACGTTTCGCGCTCAACATGACACTTTGTGTCAAGACACCTTATTTTGGTTTTTAACTGGAGATTAGGTAGCCCGCATTTGCAGCGCCCAATGATCTTTGCGTTCATCGGCAGAAGGAATGCCGTTTTGCACCCGTCGTAGTATTTAGTGCATCCAACGATGATTCCCTTGCGGCGAACTATAGTCAGCGGACCGTGACAACGTGGGCAGACGAAGTCGCTGGTGGCAAAGTGTCGGGCGATCACGTCTTCAATACGTTCGCACTGACGGTCAATACATACATCCTCGCCTAGAAGCTGAAGCGTAAGTTTTGGCAATCCACAGTGGCACGTTGAGTCAGCGAGCTCTGTCCCGTTAGGTAACTTGTATAGCGCTCCGCATTCGCACGTTATTATGTTCCCAGCACGTTTTAACGAACAACCGCACTTCTTACAACGCCCTACTGAACTTCTACGCTCCTCTAAAATCGACTCGTCAGACGCCTTCACTCCATTGCTTTGCGTCGACGCACGAGCAGGTTCGTGCAGCAAATTCTGTGGCAAGCGCTCAGCCGTCTCTTCTTGGGATGCTGGAGACGATGCTACTAGCTCGGATTCTTTTAGCTGCGGTTTGTCTCTGTCGTTCGCACGCGGCCCTACACGCGTGTATTCAGCAGTCTTCTGAAGGTTGTCTGGCAACGCGGTAACAACGACTGTCTTTTCTCCGGTCATGGGAGGTTCAATACAGTTAAGAAAGTCAACTCTCGTGCAATAGCAGACTTGTGCGTTTCCAGACCCATAAACGCCGATTGGAATAGACTTGGAGTAACCCTTCGCAAGATAAAAACTGTCGCGAAACATTTTTAGGCGGTTAGCGAACACGGTCACAGTCAAACGTGCGCCTCCCTGAGCGTTTGATATGGTTGCGTGACACATAGCACTTTGTCCGAAGGGGATAGAGTCGGGCAACTGCATATCTATAGTGATCTTCGGCAACCGATCTGTTGACCGAGCAATTCGCGTTCCAGAAACGAGTCGGGACAGTATCGCGGGGGTTAAGTCAAAGGGCGACCGGACTCCTTGGGCGTATAGTTGAGTCGCTTGTTTTATACCTATCCCGTCTAGCTGAAGCAACGAGCACAGCTCCTCTGGAGCTCCATATTCGAGACGTAGCGCGAGGATTCTGGCTCGCAAGACGGTTTCCGGTGTATTGAAACGCTCAATAAATGCTTCGAGTGCGGACAAAAGTCGGAGCGCGTTTTGTCGAATGAGCCATGCATCGCTTTTTAATGCTTCGGCAATTTCTCCGCGTCCAATGTAAGTATCCAAAATAGCACACACCTTTGACTTGTGCCCCTGATAACTTGATTGTGTACGCTTTATCGCAGAGACCTCGTTTCGCCTCACGACGACGTCGGCAAATTCCTCAGCTGAGGCGACAGCGTCAAGTAGTTCCTCATCAGTCGGTGCCTCTTTCAATTGCGCAAATCCTCGAGCCGTGTTGAGACGGAGGTAGTATTTTGAGGCAAGTTTGCCGAGTTCGGTTGGAAGCACGAGATCATCTGCCTCGACGGCAAATCCTTGGTTAATGAGAGTGTTTACGTGATCATCCAAAAGGACACTCGACTGCGGATTTTGCACATAATAAAACGTTTCGCTAAGCCATTTTTTGGCTTCAGCGCGGCTATTGATCGTGCCCATACTGATTTCCGCGTTCAGGTGCTCACTTAACGTCTTGTTTAGCTGCGAGCGTATGGGTGGGCCCTCGCGTAGCATCTCGATGAAGTCTTCCGCACGGTCGCGTGGTGCGATAATCCACCCAAACCCTCGTTCGTCGTACTGGGGCCTACCAGCGCGTCCGATCATTTGGAGGATATCGAGTGAGCTCATATCTTCGTCAATAACTTCGTTCGCTATATCTCGAATTACGACGACTCGTGCAGGGAGGTTGACGCCCCAGGCAAGCGTTGAGGTAGAGACTAATATTTTGATATGGCCCCCCTTAAAAGCCTCCTCAACTATGTCTCTATCTTGTTTGACAAGACCGGCGTGGTGAAAACCGACGCCGTTGCGCACAGCGTCGCTCAGGGATTTATTCTTTATTCGTGCGGCTATTTGTTCCGATTCGTTTGTCGCAAGTTTCGTGCTTTTTTTCTCGAAGATTTCAATAAGTTTCGACGCTGCTTGTACCGTGTCAGATCGAGTTGCGACAAAAATAAGTGCTTGGCCGTCAAGAATGTGGGGCTCTATCAACTGCACAGCCTTGTATAACCTGATGTACTTATCAACGAACTTGTTTTTGCCAGGGTTGTACCGAAAGACGTCGGCTTTAAGCGGAACTGGACGGAAAGAATCGTTAAAGGTAAAGGTGTGGTCATTGGAGGCGCCTATCCACTGGGCGACCTCGCCAACGTTAGGCATCGTTGCACTTAGCGCAACAATGCGAACTTTATCATGTCGGATTCGTTTCATTCGTGTGACCAACGCTTCAAGCACGCCTCCGCGTTCGTCTGAATCCAGAAGGTGTACCTCATCGATGATGATCACAGAGACGTCATTGACGAACTTATGAGTCGTGCTGTGCTTTCTGCTTGAAGAATCCCATTTTTCCGGGGTC
>DASVJT010000151.1:0-3664 GCA_036385775.1 archaeon | reverse complement strand
GCCTGCACCGATCAGAATCCCGCCGAGTATAATCCATACCCAGAGTAAAAGATCAAACATCGTGCATCACTCCGCCTCTATTTCTTCTTTGTAAGTGCCGTATCGCTGTCTAGAGTAGCGTTCGAGGTACGTGTTCATGATGATGAAGATCGCGACGATTATTACTCCAGCGAGTGCTGACCACCAATCCCTTACCACGACTTCCTTCCAGAAGTGAAGGTAAACGACGAGGCCAAAGCCCAGCCCTGTGAGTGGTCCTCCAAATTTGGAGCAGAACCACGCGCAATCTATCGAATTCCTGAGGCCTGATTCGGCTTTACGCACCACACTACCCGAATGGGCCGCGTTGACGCCAGAGCCATAAGGCCTGTCTTGATAGTACCTATCAGTTCCAAGGTGGACGTCGCCCACTGCGGAACCTACGCCTCCAAGAGCAATTCCCCAAATAAATGCAAGCGCGATAAAGGGGAACGGACTCAAGTTTTCTGAAATCAATATCCACGTTAACAATAGGACGCAAAAATTCGCAATGAAGCCGTGTGCCATTAACACAGGCGTGTGCGTTCGCAGGACATCCATGTATATAGGTTGCCCAAATCGCGATTGACTCGCCAGTCTGCCCGCGTAGGACGTCGTGGCATAAACGCCGTGTATCAATGCAGCAATGAAAGCACCGGCTACAAGAGCGAAGAAGACGCCGATTAGACTGCCACTTCCAGTGACAGACAAGACCGATAACGTAGTAGCCGCTCCGATCGCTGCGTAGAACGGATAAGAAGCTGGCTCACCGGAAATCGCTTTGTTATAAAGCCTGTGCAGATAACCCATCTGGGGGGCTAACTGTACTTGCGAATTCGGGTTACTTTGTGAACCAACGTCGGATTCAAGATCCTCCGCTATACCAGCAATCAGGGCTGCGCCACCAACGATCGTCAGAGCGCCTAATTCTACCATCATTTGCGGATCCATTAAACTCCTCCCTTGTATGGTATTTGGCTTTCTAGCCCAGATTTCTGATTCACTAATCCAGCGAACCGCGAAATCAGTGTATTCTGCGGCATTAAAATTGCTTAAAATGAATTATTGGCTTTCTTTAGTTCGCTAGATCACGGGTAATTGATAGGTCTAACTATTTAACTTTATTGATATTTTGGCGACTAATATAGCTTAGCCAAAATAAAATTAAAATAAAGTTTAATACTCTTTTAAAACACAAGATTCGCTCGAAAAAGATCCTGAAAAAAGCTCAAATTTAGTGCTTTTTGATGCTTATTGATAAGGTTTAAACAGGTTAAATAAAGTCCCTCACCGACACCGAAAAGATGTGGTGGTGATGACTCGCAAATAGAGGCCAATTGTGGCCGTGAGTGATAAAAAGCTCAAATAATTCTTATCATTGCGTCCGGTAAAGCGTGTCTCTAACTCGAGGGGTACGTCCTAGATCAGTTATCATTCTAACAAAGTCGTTTGGCGCTAGACTTTGGCCGAATGTCCCCCCTGCAGTTCTTGTTATGTTCTCATCAATCAGCGTACCACCCAAATCATTTGCACCGCAGATGAGGGCAATTTGCGCAAACTTCGTTCCTAGCTTGACCCACGACACCTGTATATTAGGGATGTTGTCAAGGTAAAGCCGTCCAACTGCAAAAATAAGAAGGTCCTCCCTACCTGTAGCCCCAGGCCGCGCGATACCTGCTCGATAAATCGGAGTATTGTAATGAATGAAGCTCAGCGGCACAAATTCCGTAAAACCGCCAGTTTCGTCTTGAATGGTTCTCAAGAGCCGTAGGTGATTTACGACATCCTCATACGACTCTATATGACCATACATTATAGTACATGTTGTAGGAATCCCTACGCGGTGTGCATCAACGATAATTTCCGTCCACGTTTTAGTATCAATCTTTTGTGGACATAACTTCTTACGGACTTCATCTACAAGAATCTCGGCTGCGGTGCCTGGCATCGAATCAAGACCGGCCTTTTTAAGCATTTTTAACATATCGATATTCGAAATGTCCAGTTTTTCTGCGCCATAAGCGACTTCTGCTGGAGAGTATGCGTGGATGTGAATGTCAGGAACAGCGTTTTTGATTGCTTCCAAGATTTCAACGTACGTATTGCCGTCAACCTCAGGGTGAAGCCCGCTAAAAATTCCAACTTCTGTGGCGCCTGTTTGCCGCGCTTCAACTACTCGTTTTACGATCTCATCGACCGGCAAAAAGTAGGCGTCAGGGTCGTCTTTTTTCGCATGAAAGGCGCAAAAACCGCACGATCCAATGCAGATGTTAGTGAAATTGATGTTTCGATTAATAACATAACTGACACTGTCGCCGACGTGAGTCTCCCTGACCGCATCTGCGGCTGCGAATACCGTATGGAGTTTTGCCCCACGCACATTTAACAAAGTAAGGGCATCATTTTCATCGATTCGATTACCGCTTTGAGCTTGCTTCAAAATGTCAGATATTGCATTTGCCATTGTGTCTAGTCCATTAAGATTACTATTTCTATTTTGCTGAGAAATTACTCGCTTTAAGAACTGTTACCTTAAGAAGCGTTCTACTTTGACGGGGTCAATGGTCGCATCAATCCAAAAGTCAAATGGTAACTCCGAAGTCCATCCAACCTGTTCAAACATATTCATAAAAGAAACGCCAATGACGGTTCCTTCCGGCACCAATATGCTTTCAAGGAATAAAGAGACCTCCTCGCGGCCTACAGGTGAAATAGGCATCGCTAATCCTCCTAAGAGGACGACGACCTTTGCTTTTTCAATCTCTACAGGATCCCCGAACTGTATGCCAATGTTTTCGACAGGTACCACATTCTTTGCCAAGCTTAAATCAAGATTGGGCACAAATACCTGGTTTATTTCCAGTTTCCTTATGGCATATGCGAGCAATTCTATAAAAGGCGTGCAAACTCCAGGCAAACCGGCGTAGATAATGCTGTCTTCGTCCTGTAAGCCAATTTGTTCGATTATTCCCTTAAATGGTCGCGAAATCCCTGAGACACCTTTGGACATATCAATAATCGTTCTCTCCATATTTCCACCTACTAAAGCAATAAGATGAGATTTAAAACGCGCATTAAAAAAGATAAGTTATTAACTTGGTCCTCCACTTTAGAGGGCCGACTAATAACTGTTTTTCTAATCTAAATCAAAAAGGAAAGTCATTCAGCTAGATTTTCCCCCAGTACCGTCTTTCAGCACTGTTTCGTCTAAAGATTCGATATTTTTTTTACGGCGACACTACGTGTATTGAGTCCACTGGAAGTTTGACAACTGTATAGCGCTTGCCTGCAAGCCCGGTAGCAAGTGCTTGCATAATACTTTCTGCTTGCTCCTCTTTAACAATCATATTAACCTGTATAGCTCTCTCAGTGTGGTCTCGTATCGCCTCAATGGCCATTTCAGGTTCCTCTTTGATAACAAAGCCAGCCCAGTTCTGGGGGGAGACGCCCCAGTACTCAATACAGTAAAACCCCGTCACGCTCTGTTCGGTAAGGATATTTACCGTCCTTCCAAGGGTTTCATAATCCACAAAAACATTTAAAAGGACTTTTGGCACGCAATCACACTCCTTCAGCTTTGAAATTAATGGCTATATGCAACTTGTTCTATATCTTTTCTCCCTTAAACGCTGCTCGGGAGAATTTG
>DASVJT010000150.1:0-2206 GCA_036385775.1 archaeon | reverse complement strand
ACATCGCTAAATGGTTCAACAACAGCCCATCCACCCCTCCTTTTCACTTTTTGTCTCCGAAGGTTTTATAACTTTGAATATGAAATAGTCTGTTGACCACAATTTTCTTTTGTTGTAATATGATGATTAGTAGAAATGGTTGAATGCCAGCATCATTCTTGGCTTAATATTTTGCCGTATAAACACCTAAAGGTTTGGGTCTTTATTCGGATCATCTATAAGGTATTACGAAGTACCATGCAATGGTATGCGATCCTCTTATACGCGAGGTAGCCGGACTAGTGTGCGGCTTCTCAAGGGCTGATCAAGAGACGGAGAGGGCATGATGGCCAAACTGATCTATTCCGCGTTTACGTCGCTGGATGGTTATGTTGCGGATGAAACCGGCAACTTCGATTGGGCGGAGCTAAGTGACGAAGTCCACGCCTTCATCAACAGTCGCGAGAGGCAGATCGGCACCTATCTCTTTGGGCGCAAGGTGTACGAGACGGTGGCCGTTTGGGAGTCGCCGGAGGTGCTTCCCGATTTGACACCAGCGGCGATGGAGTTTGCGCCTATTTGGCAGGCGGCTGAAAAAATCGTGTACTCGACAACCCTGCAGCGGGTCACTACGGCCAAGACGCGGCTCGAGCGCAGATTCGAGGCGGATGTCGTGCGGGAACTCAAGGCAGGAGCGCCCCGCGATCTTGAGGTGGGTGGTCCGACACTCGCCGCGCATGCCATTCGAGCTGGCCTTGTCGACGAATATCACCTACTCATCGCGCCGATCATCGCGGGCGGCGGCAATCCCTATCTGCCCGGCAAGGTCTCCGTGAAGCTCGAACTTCTCGACGAACGCAGGTTCGACAACGGTCTGGTCCACGTTCGGTACGGAGCGAAGAACTGACGAGGCCGATGACCCCGTCCATCTGAGGCCGCCGGCTAACAAGCACATCGAGCAGACGCCGTGAGCGGTATCCTGATGAGAGCGCCTGAGCGCTGCTCATGCGCAACAAGTTGGGCGCGTTGTAGATGATGGTTTTAGGGAAAGATGGAGTTTATGAGCACAAAATTCTTAATCCAGTCATCAGATCCCAAGCTTCTAGAGAAAGCAACCAGGATAGCAAAAGAATTCGTTCAAAAATATATCTGTGATGATATTGTTGGCATTGTTTTTTTAGGGGCTATTGTTCGCGGATATTTTGATCATTCTGCCGACATTGATATTGCAATATTCAAAAAAGAAGGATCGCAGATTCCAATAACCAAGAAGTTCTATAAGATTGAAGATATAGAAGTTCAGATTTGGTTGTCTGACTACGAAAGCGAACTCGCAAATCCCTGGGATATGGCAAAACGTTGGACATATTCTCAATCACAAATTTATTTTGATCCACAAGAAAAGATAGTCCAATTACTAAAAGACAAGGTTCCTCTGAAGCCAGAAGAAAAAAGATGGCTAATGATGTCTGGATTAACCCTTTCTGAATGGTATATCAATCGTTTGACACAATTATGGCTTGAGCGAGGCAATATTGTAAGTGCTCACCATATGTTCGATCAGGGACTGATATATTTCTTTGATATGTTGTTTGGCCTTAATAATGAGTTAGTAGCGGATATGAAATGGCGATATTATTGTGTGGAACAATTGGAACAGTTACCCCATAATTTTGAAGAGCGGTTCAAAGATATAATGATTCTCAATTCATTTACAATAGAAGAACTCGATAGACGAAAAAAGGCATTTATGGAAATGTGGCGAGAAATGCAGCCTACTATTGAAGACGAAGTACAGATGACATTTGAAGAAATGGAGCAAATTCTCTAGCGTTGAGAAGAAATGAGCACAACACCGGCTCCACTGGACGGGGCTAACGCCCTGCGAAACTGCGGTGCGTTGTCTGAGTATCGTGCCATAATGACAGTGTCGGCCCGCCAATCCACCCCGCCAGCGAGCCAAACCGTTGGGCAGACAGAGCGAAAGGAGACAAGGCTGTGATCCTTCCCAAAGAACGCGACCCCAGATTCATCACGGTTCGCCGCGGCGGCACTCTGCAAGACTCCGACCACCGGCTTCTCGCCGAGTGGGCAGCCAACTGCGCGGAGCACGTGCTGCCCCTGTTCGAGGCGGCACAGCCTGCTGACGCGCCACCGCGCCAGGCAATCGAGCTGGCACGAGCTTGGGTACGGGGCGAGATCAGGATGTCTCAAGCCCGCACGGCAG
>DASVJT010000149.1:0-2201 GCA_036385775.1 archaeon | reverse complement strand
CTTGGCCGGTTCTGTGGCCTTCGGCGTCTCGGCGGTTGCGTCATTTGTAGTGCCGACGACGGGCCTCCCGCGAAACATAATACTCGTGAACTTAGGTACTTTTGTTGGCGCGCTATGCTTCTTCGTTGGAGCGGTACTGCTGCTGCCTGAGCGCACGCAAAGCGATTCTGATTGAAAACAGCGATTATAGTTGCTTGAGTACTTACGCCGCCGGCATGCCATCTCACCCCAAAAATCGTTTGTTTGAAACTCAGCATTCGCAGTCGCGAAACAGCCGTAGGGCAGAGGTGATGCGTCATGTCAACATCTGCTTGAGGTGCTGAGGTAAACTTTCGGGGCTAGAAAATAAAGATTGGTCGGCAAGTGCGGGTACGATTAGCCTAGAAATATCGATTAAAATTCCCATCCTGGCCAGCCGGTCTTTTTTATGGAATGAAAAATAGTAAAATTTCTAAAAAACAAAAATAATCTGTTACGTGGCCATCTCTTGAGTTACAGAATTCCTCGCTCAAAAAACTAGACCGTACCAGCGGTTTCGCGCTTAAATACAACAGTTTTAAAACTAAGATGTCTTTCTGTATCTAGGACACTATCCGGGAAGAATATGAAAGCGTGGGCGATTTGACCTTCTATCTTGACGATCAGGTGCAAACTGGGAAGGGCTTTGCTAGATGCTCAATCAAGCGGGATGAAATACACGCTGAGACATTTGAAAACCCACGGGCTACGGTTGATGGACTGGCGGACATATACGGCATAATTTTTCTTGATCCTAAGGAAGACCAAAGGTTATTGCCACGGCTTTACCAGCATCTTAAAACTGACAAGCAGATTACACTCGATGGGGACTTCATAAACAAACACACAGATGTGTTTATACCTTTGCGACTCGTGGGTCGCCTCTCTCGAATCGATATGTCAAGCCCTGAAGCCATCGTTTGCGAATTTGACTCAGCCCATATATCAACAATCAGCAGAGGCTAACTGGCATTTGATTGATTCACAACTTCTTTTTTGAGCATTTAGATCAGGCAGATCTAGCTTAAAGAAAAAAAAAGAGATTTGCTGCATTAAGATTATAACTGAATTATGTTACGAATAATGCAGCAATTCCACCTATGAACAATAGGATAACTGCTAACCAAGCGATCCAAATTACAAAAACTGGAAATAGCGCTAAAATGATCGCGAGTATAATAGCAAGTCCTATCATCCCACCCGCACTCATTTGTTTTGTCTCCATACTTTTCACCTCCTGTTGAGTTTTAGGAGCTCTAAAAACTCCAAACTTCGTAGGTACCGATACGCAAAGCAACCGGTTATATCTGTGTATTTAAACTCGCAAAACTCCCTTTTTATGGGGTGAAAAACGTATAGAAAAACAAAGTCGAAAAAGTTTGATTTTGATTAACTAACCAAAGAAGAAAGATCTAGTTTACTTTAGCGATGATACCGGCGTAACAATAATCGACAAAACACCTAAGAAGCCACCGTAGAAATATGGCCGGCCATAGTAATATGTCCGCTTCGTTATACATATTCACGTATCCGAAAAGGTGAACAAAAATCTTTTTTTTTGAGAAATCAATAAGCACGCAGGACAACCCGTTGTTTTTAGGCCCCCTCTTACTGTCCTTTTTGTGCTAATTCTTGGTATAATACTTCGAAGTATATAGCATTAACATATTTTTTTAAGGCCGGAGCGGCTTCGGACTAGGATAGATAGGGTCTGTTTTTACACAAAATTATCTACTTGTCCACGTCTATTCTTTGTATCTTTTTTTGGAAGATATCACCCTTGGTCCGGCCTGATCAATATAAATAGAAGGATATTATTCGGTTCCTTTGCCATTACTATCGGCGAATGCGGGGATATTGCTTGAAACGTGTAAACAGCTCTAGGCCTAACTATTTTGTAATCTCACCCTCGCTTCGCCTTACTACCCACTCTCTATAGACGCTCAGAATCGAGCCATTCGTTGGCTCGCGCAACAGCCTCAAGTGTCGATGAGCCCACCTCGTCTCGCGCCAAAAAGATGTTCTCGGCACCGAAGAGCTCCCAATATTTGGACCGTCCTAGCTGCTCATTGAGGTCGTCACTCACGCCGGTGAGCACGAGCTTGCCGCCGTTGCTTTGAAGCTCTCGTGCATAGCGTCCAAGCACCTTGAGGAAGGTACTGCCGAGTTCGCGCCGCCCGCGG
>DASVJT010000148.1:0-2662 GCA_036385775.1 archaeon | reverse complement strand
GCAAGTATAGAACTCACCACTCCACCTGACTGGGCGTCTGATACATGAACCTTAGATTTTGCTTCAAATATCGAAATGATCTCCCCGAATCCATCAGAGCTGGTTTCTTCAACTCTCGGACAAGCAGAGTAGCAGGCCGCGCAAGGTACTGAATCTCGCGTCACTTTACAATAGTCATTCGATGTGGGGTGGTCAGCCCCTTCATCGAAATATAGAGCTTCTGTAGGACAAACGCCTACACACGCCCCACATCCGCAGCATCTTTCTGTATCCCACACTTTCAGCTTTAAGTCTCTATATGATAACAAGTGCACGTCGCCTCCGCAAGCTATTCACAGGTATATAACGCAGCATAAGGTCTGAGCGAGCCTGGCGCTATCTTTTTGAATTCCGTTTCTAAAACGCGCTCAAGGCTCAAGCTAAATTCGCTACAGTACTCTGTAAGCACTTTCTTAACGATCATTTCGTCATCAGCTGTCATTGGAAATTGCGCTGCGCCGTCTCCGAGCTTGTTTTCATCGACCTCGCCTCTGACATAAATAGCGCCTCCGTGTTGTCCCGTAGCGACCCAGTCCCCTAATAAGTCGATTTTCTTGGCCGCGTTATGAAGTCCCAGGATAATAATAATGCCGCCAGCCATGTACTCCCCAAGAAAGTCTCCGGCGCATCCACCGGCAACTATTATTGGGACGTTCGATTTGTACGTCTTCATATGTATGCCCACCCTATAACCTACGTCACCTCGAACGAAAATCTTGCCGCCACGCATACTATGGCCTAAAATATCTCGTGCGTCACCGTGTATGACAATTGTACCTGAACTCATGGTATTTCCGACTCCATCTTGGGCGTTGCCAAAAACGGTCACTTTTGGACCATCCATGAACATTGCTAAGTCATTTCCAGGGGTGCCGTAGATGTCGATCTTGAGTTTTCCTCTCAGACTGTTGGCAATAAAACTCTGACCGTTTACGTCCTCAAGTGTCAGCTGCGCTGCTCCATTCTTAATTGCCTGTTGGATCTCCTCGTTGAGGTCCTTAAAGTGCTTGTAGTTCGCTACTATACGCATGTATTACCTTTGAGAGCGTCGCGCTTTGTAGCTTGTCGATCGCTCTCGTGTATTGGGTCATTTAGGCGGCTTTAGCGAGTTTTCCCCAACCCTCATATCTTTTGTTGTCCTGTTAGCAAGCGGCAACACCAAGAGTGCCGCAAGATTAACTGTCATCGCTTTAATATTCGCTTTGTTACGTTTCTTATCCATATATCAAAGCACCACACTTGCACGCAAGCAAGCGATAGCTCCGCGGAACAAAACTGACGAATGAATCTATGCAAGCAGCACAACCTTCGCTGTAATGAAATTGTAATTCGTCACAATCAAAGCAGCCCATTTCGTTTCACCTAATTTAAGAAAGCAGGAGGGTTTAAACGCTTACCTACCTACCAGCGGGTTGGATACCGAGGATGTCCAGCGTCGTGTGATCTAATCCGTACCCTCGAAGCCGATCGCGATTACCTCTTAAACTTTCGATTGAGTTGATTCCCGCCGCGCCAAGGATTTCTTTTAGCTCTATTGACCAAGCTAGTAGTAAGTTTGAGACTCGCCGCGCCCCCTCTTCCGGATCGAGTCGCGACCTTAGTTTCGGATCCTGAGTGGTTATCCCCCAAGCGCATCTACCGGTATAGCATCGTTTACAAACGGTGCAGCCGAGAGCAATGAGGGCGGCAGTACCTATTTTCACCGCGTCAGCTCCAAGCGCAATCGCCTTTGCAACATCGCCACTGTTTCGAATAGTACCGCTCGCAATCAAGCTCGTTTCATTTCGTATGCCTTCTTCTCGTAAACGCTGGTCAACAACGGCAAGTGCAAGTTCGATGGGTATACCTACGTTGTCCCGAATTACTTTGGGAGTTGCGCCTGTGCCCGCTCGAAAGCCATCGATTACGATCGCGTCTGCACCCGCCCTGCAAACGCCGCTAGAGATGGCAGCAACGTTGTGAACTGCAGCTATCTTTACGAAAATCGGCTTTTTGTACCTGGTTGCCTCTTTTAATGAGTTGACTAGCTGCGCAAGGTCTTCAATCGAGTAGATATCATGGTGAGGGGCCGGGCTTATGGCATCCGTCCCTACCGGAATCATTCGTGTTTCTGATATTTCATCAGTTATTTTGATTCCCGGCAGATGCCCTCCAATCCCCGGTTTAGCCCCTTGACCGATTTTGATCTCAACCGCTGCTCCGGCTTGGAGATAAGCTGGATGGACACCAAATCTCCCGCTGGCAACTTGCACAATGATGTGATCTGCATACGGGTAGAGCTTCTTGTGAAGCCCTCCCTCTCCCGAACCCATGGTAGTGCCACTCATCACTGCAGCTCGAGCTAACGCCTCGTGTGCCTCTAGACTGAGAGCCCCGTAAGACATTTGAGCTATCATTACCGGAATTTCGAGTTTGAGCGCCGGCGAGAGCTCGGTCTTCAGCTTTATGTCGTTACCTACTCCTTCAAATTCTACAGATCGTGGCTTTTTCCCAATGTACGTCCGAAGTTCGATTGGTTCTCGCAAAGGATCGATCGCCGGGTTTGTTACCTGACACGCATCAAGTAGTAGATTGTCAAAGATGATGCGCTCGTGCAGTTCATTTCCAGTACTTGCCAACAGAA
>DASVJT010000147.1:0-1808 GCA_036385775.1 archaeon | reverse complement strand
ATTGCTCAAATGAGAAAGTGGTGCTTATATGAGATTGCCATTCAACATTGAAATTAGAGGTCAAGATGTCGCAACTATAATCAACCTTCTATTTGGCACCCTAGCCATACTTTTTCTCGTCGAAGCTTATAGCCAGAATACGTTTATTGCTGCAGCTTTTGTCCTTATTTGCGTGCTGGCAGATGGGGCCGATGGAATTTTAGCTCGAAATAGAGGTCAAGGAAGCTTAGGGTTCCAGCTTGATTCACTTGCAGATTTTATTTCTTTTGGATTATTACCCTCAATTCTTGTGTATTACGTGGTAAGAGACGCATCAGGAAATCGTAACATCTTCTTCCTGATTTTCATTATCTCATTCATTTATACGGTATGTGGGATGCTGCGACTTGCAAGATATAACCTGACTCCACAAGAGTCGATCTTTTATGGGCTACCGATAACTGCAGGAGGGCTGATAATCGCGCTCTATGTTCTCGCAGGACTACCCCCTATAGGTTTGCTGATCGTGACGCTTATCCTAGCAGTGCTGATGATAAGCGAAATCAAGTATCCCAAAATTAGAAATACACTTACTCAAGGCGTCGTAGGCGTTTTAATTATAGTGGTTCTCGTCCTTTACGCGATTGGAACAAGCTATTCGATCGCTGCTCTCCTACTCCTGCTGCTTTCGATTGCTTATATTCTAAATCCACTATATCGGGGGTATCTTAGATGAACGACAGAGAACAAGCGCTTTTCGAAGCAGGAATAAAACTAGGCGCTTTATATCACCAATATGTTGGCGCGCCACTCGATTTAAACACAATTCCTGCACTAGAAAAAGCAATCCAAGAAAGCATACGCGTGCAACCTTACGTCGAAAATATTACCGTTAGTATCGACAAAGAAAGGGTTTCTTCTAAGCTAAACAAATTTGGCTATGCAGAGCTTGAAGGCAAAATGCTCGACGTGGAACTTGTGGTGAATTATGGATCTGCAAAAGTGCTCGTAAAGATGCAATACGATGAGGATGCAGACTATCCCTTGATGTTTATCGAGAGATAATAACGCGGACAATCCGACTCTCAAACTTGAAATAGCGCGATTTTCGTCAATCATTAAGAGGCTCCATTTTGCTCCTTAATTAGTCTGCAAGCGCTTTGCTTAGTTTTAAGAACGATGATCTGTATAGTTCAATTCATATGAGCAGTGATTTCAAGGAGCGATGGGCTACCTTTTTCATTCGGTATTACGAAAAGCAGATACTGAATCTTGCGAGCGACTATCCGGAAGTAAACAGCATTGATGTAGACTATTCTGCCCTTCAAAACTTTGACATCGCTTTAGCAGATGCGCTCCTTGATGCCCCTTTGCCGATCTTAAGAGCAGCACATGACGCACTCCTTGAATATGACTTGCCAATCGAATGCAAGCTAGACGCAGAAGTTCGAATCATCAACGTTCCTGATAAAATAAAAATTAGGGACCTAAGAAGCAACCATGTTGGAAAGCTCATATCGATCGAGGGACTCGTCCGGAAAGCCACTGAGGTCCGTCCAAAACTTGCTGAAGCAGGCTTCGAATGTCTGAGCTGCGGGAATATCACGACCATCGAACAAGACGAAGCCAAACTTAAAGAGCCAGCCGAATGCTCACACCGGGTATGTCGGAAGAAGGGACCATTCAAATTAAATTTCACTCATTCCAAATTCGTTGATGCGCAAAAAATTCGGCTGCAAGAGGCCCCAGAAGGCCTAAAAGGCGGGGAACAGCCACAGATGCTCGATGCAAATGTTGAGGCCACTCTTGCTGGAAAAGTCTTTCCTGGC
>DASVJT010000146.1:0-3817 GCA_036385775.1 archaeon | reverse complement strand
ACTGGCTTTTTGTTAGCTGGCGTGCGAAAAACGTTTATCACCACCGACGCTGATTTGGAGCCGACTCTTAAGGAGGTCCTTAAAGAAGAGGATATCGGGATTTTGATCATGAACAGCGACGACGTAGAAAAGCTGTCGGCGCCTTTGCGCATAGCTTTGGACGATTCGGTCGAGCCGACCGTCATCTCGATTGGTGGAGCGGCAGATGAACGTACTCATCTGAGAGAGAAGATTAAGCGATCTGTAGGTGTTGACTTGTGGAAGTAGAACAAAAGGGGAGGATTTACAGGGTTGCAGGACCCGTCGTTACCGCCACTGGGATTGAAGCAAAAATGTATGACCTTGTAAAGGTCGGTAATGAAGGCTTGCTCGGTGAGGTAATTGAGATCGACCGCGATAAATTTATCATTCAAGTTTATGAAGACACGTCAGGCGTTAGGCCTGGGGAACCCGTTGAAAACACGGGCCTCCCTCTCTCGGTTGAGCTAGGGCCTGGTCTATTAAGTTCAATTTATGATGGTATTCAACGACCGCTTCCGGTTTTGAACGCTCAGCTGGGCGACTTCATCGAGAGGGGGGTTGCTGCTGCGGGACTCGATCACGCAAAGAAGTGGAATTTTATACCTGAGGCGAAAAAGGGTGAGGAAGTCCAAGGAGGGCAAACTATAGGCTACGTGCAAGAGACTGCCAACCTTAAGCACAAGATCATGGTTCCGCCTGGCAAGAAGGGTGCGATAACAAGCATCGAGTCAGGCGAACACACCGTAGATGATGTAATCTGCACGCTTGACGACGGAACAGAATTAAAGCTGATGCAGGAGTGGCCCGTCCGCGTGTCAAGACCATCTGTTGGGAAGCTGATGCCTGATATCCCACTCATCACTGGACAACGCATTCTCGACGCCCTGTTTCCTGTAGCAAAAGGTGGGACTGCAGCTATCCCTGGACCGTTTGGCTCTGGAAAGACGGTTGCTCAGCAACAACTCGCGAAATGGTCAGATACACAAATAGTAGTGTATATCGGCTGTGGAGAGCGAGGTAATGAGATGGCAGATGTGCTTACAGAATTCCCAGAGCTCGAAGACCCCCAAACAAATGCGCCACTTATGGATCGAACGGTGCTTGTAGCAAATACGTCCAACATGCCAGTTGCAGCGCGGGAAGCGTCTGTTTACACAGGTGTGACTATCGCCGAATATTTCCGTGACATGGGGTATGACGTCTCGCTTATGGCAGATTCGACGTCACGTTGGGCGGAAGCGATGCGTGAGATCTCTTCTCGTCTAGAAGAAATGCCCGGCGAAGAGGGATACCCTGCCTATCTTGCTGCGAGGCTTTCAGAGTTTTATGAGCGGGCTGGGCGCGTTAAGACGCTCGGCGGTGAGGAAGGATCAATCACCATTATCGGGGCGGTTAGTCCTCCCGGAGGCGATTTCTCAGAGCCCGTGACCCAAAACACGCTCAGAATAGCAAAGGTGTTCTGGGCTCTCGATAGCAAGCTCTCACAACGGCGACATTTCCCATCGATCAATTGGTTGGACTCCTACAGCCTCTACACTCAAAACCTTACCGACTGGTTTGTTGGTCACGTGGCGGGAGACTGGGAAGAGCTGAGAATGCGAGCTATGGCAATTCTTCAGAAAGAAAGCGAATTGGAGGAAGTCGTGCAACTCGTGGGATCCGACGCGCTTCCCGATGATGAGCAACTTACACTAGAGGTTGCGCGGATGATTCGAGAGTACTTTTTGCAGCAGAACGCCTATCACGAGGTTGATACATACTGTCCGCTGCAGAAGCAACATGATATGCTGGCAGCTATTATGGTTTATGACGACCTTGCGAGAAACGCCCTTAACATGGGAAAATTAGTCGATGAGATCGTCAACGTCCCTGCAAAAGCAGAACTGGCACAGATAAAGTTTGAAGAAGAATACGGGGCAAAGCTGGAACTGATTGAAACGGCCTTGCGAGCGGAACTGGCATAGGGTGAATAAAATGAAGGAATATCGAACAATAACGTCCATTGCGGGGCCCCTCGTTTTCGTTGAGAAAACAGAGCCGGTTGGATATATGGAGCTTGTCAACGTCATTCTAGACGATGGAACGATTAAAAGAGGTCAGGTTCTTGATACGTCCGAAAAGTTGGTGGCAATTCAAGTGTTCGAAACAACGGCGGGCATTGACACGCATTCGCGAATACGGTTTACCGGTGAAGTCATCAAAATGCCCGTTTCCAAGGAAATACTTGGCCGAATACTTTCAGGATCAGGTGAACCACTCGACGGTGGGCCGGAAATTGTGCCTGAAAAGCGACTCGACATCACGGGTGCAGCTATTAACCCTTATGCACGAGATAACCCATCAGAGTTCATCCAAACCGGAGTTTCCACGATAGACGGAATGAATACCCTCGTTAGGGGTCAAAAACTACCCATTTTTTCCGGATCAGGACTTCCGCATAATGATTTGGCTCTACAAATCGCTCGGCAGGCGAAGGTGTTGGGCGCAGAAGAAGCCTTTGCGGTCATTTTTGTTGCTATGGGGATTACTGCTGAAGAAGCGCAACACTTTATGAATGACTTTGAGAGAACAGGCGCACTCGAACGGGCCGTTGTATTCTTAAACTTAGCAGACGACCCTGCCATTGAAAGGTTAATCACCCCAAAGCTTGCGCTCACAGCGGCTGAATATCTTGCTTTTGAGCACAACATGCACGTGCTTGTCATCCTCACCGACATGACAAACTATTGCGAAGCGCTGCGGCAGATCGGTGCCGCGCGTGAGGAGGTACCGGGCCGCCGTGGCTATCCAGGATATATGTACACCGACCTGGCGTCAATTTATGAACGGGCGGGAAGGATAAGGGGGAAGATCGGCTCGATCACGCAAATCCCGATCCTCACTATGCCGGGAGACGATATCACGCATCCAATCCCCGACCTTACTGGGTACATAACTGAAGGGCAGTTTGTGATCTCGCGGGAGTTGCATCGTCGGGGGATCTATCCGCCTGTTAACGTTCTCCCTTCACTCTCACGTCTTATGAACTCGGGCATAGGGTCGGGAAAAACGCGAGAAGATCACAAGGCTGTTTCGGACCAGCTTTATGCAGTATATGCCGAGGGTAAGGATCTGCGAGGCCTTGTTGCAATTGTTGGGAAGGAATCGCTCTCAGACCGCGACAAAACATTCCTCGAGTTTGCAGATGCCTTTGAAGATAGATTCGTACGCCAAGGCCACGAGGAAGATCGTAGCATCGAGGATACTCTCGAGCTCGGTTGGAATTTGCTTGCGGCGCTACCTGAGGCACAATTGACTCGAATTGACAGGAAGCTCATTGAGAAATATCACCCGACGCACGTATCCAAACAGACAGAGGAGCCAGTGTCGGCAGCTTCTTAGCAAGGGGTGCCATCGCATCTTACTGGCAAATGTATAGTACGCGTCCCCATAATACACTCGATACGGAGAACACATGGCCTTAAGGGACATAAAACCAACTCGGTCGGAACTACTCGAGATTAAAAAGAAGATTATTTTGTCGGAATCTGGATACAATTTGCTGAAGATGAAGCGGGACGGGCTCATTCTTGAATTCTTTGACGTCCTCGAAAAGGCCAAAGATGCGAGCATGGATCTGGCCAATACGTACAAGATCGCTAAAGAAAAGATCGACGTTGCAAAAATGGTCGAAGGCGTCATCGAAGTCTATTCTGCCGCATTTGCTCTGAAGCAGAAGCCAGAGGTCGCTCTGACGAGCAAAAGCCTGATGGGCGTCGTGGTTCCAGAAATTGAATACACCGCCATCAATCAAAGC
>DASVJT010000145.1:0-5835 GCA_036385775.1 archaeon | reverse complement strand
ATTGTTATATCTAAGGAAAACATATATCATGTTTACACAACAGTAACTGTTATATAACAGTCACATATATTACAAGGCAATGACGGACGTAGAACTGTTATCCCGGCACGCGCTACGGTCATATTCTCTTTTTGTTCTGTACTTTCTGCTCACACAGGGACCGATGAGCGGGTATGAAATCGCGCAGCTCATCAAGGAGCGCAGTCACGGTCGGTTCAAGGCGACCGCTGGAAACGTCTACCCTCATTTGCACAAGTTAAAAGAGGCAGGCGACGTGAGCGCCGGAGAACCGATTGGTGGTCGCGAAAAGATCGTGTACGAGATCACCGAGCAAGGAAAGCGGACGCTGCGTGAAGGCGCCCTGGAAAAACGGCCACCCGTCAAAGGTCTGCTCACGATCATTGACGACATACTGGAACGTACCGCGCCGTCCTCTGCTCCGTAAGCCGCTCGCGATCGGTAGGTCAAAAAACACGTCGCTGCCGAAATGGGGCGCCTTAGAAGGAAAGAAAGAACGAACGAAGGCACACGCATGAACGAAACTGCACACAACACGAAACAGACGCGTTCCCCTGCCTTAACGGGCACTGGAACGGGGATTTTGCTCCTCCTGTCACTCATCGCCCTCATGATCATGTACACCGAGACGATGCTGATCGCCGCCCTGCCCACGATACAGACGCAGTATAACACCACCACGATGGGGACGGCGTGGGTCATCTCGATTTACCTCGTCGTCGGTGCCGTGGCGACCCCGATATTAGGAAAGCTCGGAGACTCGTACGGAAAAAGGCGGTTCTTCCTCGTCGCGATGGTTCTGTACACCGTGGGCGTCATCGGCAACGGATTTGCGTGGAGTTTGGCGTCGCTCCTTTTGTTCAGAGCCATTCAGGGGATCGGACTTGCGATATTCCCGCTCGCGTTTGCGATCATCCGCGACGAGTTCCCGCCTGAGCGGGTGCCGACGGCGACGGGCATCGTGAGCGCGATGTTTGGTGTCGGCGCGGCGGTGGGACTCGTCGTCGGCTCGTGGGTCGCGAACAACTACGGGTGGCAGACGACGTATCACTCAGTGATTCCCGTCGCCCTGGTGCTGGTTGTCGTCGCCGCGCTCACGCTGAAAGAGTCCCCCATCCGCACCCCCTCACGCGTGGATTTTCCTGGCGCCATAACGTTCGCGATCGCTATCGTCTCGTTCCTCATCGCGATGACGGAGGGAACGTCGCGGGGCTGGACCTCGGGGTTCATCATCAGCCTGTTGGCCCTGGCGTTCGTGTTTATCATCGCGTTCATCGTCATCGAGATGCGCACACGCGACCCGATGATCGACCTCGCCATGCTCCGTAAGCGGAACGTGTTCCTGCCGAACATCACCTCGTTTGTATCCGGACTCGCTATGTTCATGCTGTTTCAGAGCGTCGTGTACCTTATGGAGTACCCGGCGCCGGTCGGATTCGGCACCGATATCTTCCGTGCGGGAGAGATCCTCGCGCCCGCGGCGGCCTTTATGCTCGTCGCCGGACCGGTCGCCGGCGCGATCGTCACGCGGCGCGGCGCGAAGCTGCCGCTCTTCATCGGTGCGGCCGTTCTCGCTGCCAGCTTCTATTACTACTACCTGTTCCGTGCGACCCAATCCCAGGTGGCGCTCGGGGCCGTCTTCGTGTGTGTCGGCGTCAGCTTCATGTTCACGGCGATGATCAACATCATCCTGCAGTCCGTTGAACAGACGCAAACCGGCGCCGCCACAGGAATGAACACCGTGTTCAGGACCGTCGGCGGCTCGGTCGGACCGACGATAGCCGGCGTCTTCCTCGCCACGTACGTAGCACCGATTATTATTCAGACGCCGCGTGGTCCGATAATGGGGCCAAGCCTCCCCACCGCGACGGCCTTTGACTATATCTTTCTGACCGGCTTCGGCCTTGCTGTTGTGGCGATGATTGTTACGCTCCTGATCAAGGGTCCGGTGAAGGTGACGGAATCCGTAACGCAGGCGGCAGAGGAGAGCCTGGCAGAGGCGCACGTCTAGATACTCGTCTAAAGACGGCCAGTTCTGTTAAACCAAGAGTTATAAAAGTTAAAACAGGTCCGAATCCGCATGGCTTTTCGCAAGCGTTGATGCATCAGTGTATATAGCAATGTTACTCGCATTAAACTCGGCTTTAAGGTGAACATTGAGTTTTGACAAATCTGTCAAAGTCCACTCTTCGATTTTCCAGTAATTGTCGCTCTCTTTGATAACCAGCAAGCCAAGTAAAAGATGCCTCGCGTCACTTGCAATTTTTTTCCCATTACTATAATAAAAAGTTCTGAAGCCAGTTTGCTTTTTCTTGCTCGATATTTTTACTTCTAAATACGTGACCCGATTATGCCTGTCTTTCAACTCTATGTCTGGATAATCCTGCGCGGAAAGAATTTTTGTGCTTAGTCCTGTCTTTCTTATTTCTTCGACCAACTCGTTTTCAATTGACGCTTACTTCGTTAATTCTAGCGCCTTCATATCGCCTTCTAGTTTTAGTGGCTAGAGCGAGAAGGCCTTTGCAAGACTTAATAAGGTCTTCAATCAGCTCTTTATCGTCTTCTTGACTCAGATTTATTGGGTGCAGCTTGTATGGTGACGTCAGCTCAAGAACGTCCTTAAAGCTGATTTTATCTAATAAAGGGGCAATTTCTATTAATTTGAGAATTGCATCTTTCTGTTGCAAGATTTTCCGTTCCTAAAGCAGCGTTTTTTGAAGCAATTTCTTTTGGCTGAGCTTTTCGTCAGCAATAGCAACGTACGATTTATCTATCTCAAAACCTACGAATCTGACCCCCAATTTTACACTTGCTAACGCTGTGGTTCCGATGCCCATAAACGGGTCTAATACGGTAGTTTCGTTATTGAAGCCGTGGAGTTTTATACACATCTCCGGTAGTTTCTCTGGAAAAACCGTAGGGTGTGGTCTTGATTCCTGTATCGTTTCATACGGAATAAACCACGCATTGCCCCGCTCTCTTAAATCCTCGCGGACAGACTTCCATCGCTTGATATTTGATTTGTCCTGATATGGCACTCCAATAGATGTTTTATCTAATTTAACGTCACCATGCTGTGTAAAATGAAAAATGAACTCGTGACCCCCGCTTAGATATCTAGAGCTATTGACAGGTTGATAATGTCCGACGGCGATGCTTTGCTGCGTATGCTCATAATCTCCCATATCTTCTTGGGATATAGCAATAGATTTAATCCAATGGATTAGATTTTGAAGCTCGTAGTGCTTTCTGACTCGATTTGCAACGTCTATTGCAATCCACGGGTCTGTGGATTTTCCACCAACATTTAGAAAAAATGAGCCATTTTCTTTCAAAACCCGTTTAGATTCTCGAGCAACTTCGTCCATCCAGTCTAAATACTCGTCTCTTGGTCGCTCGTCGTTATAGCCGTTGTATTTTTTGCCAATGTTATATGGTGGGGATGTGACAATTATGTCTATGGAGTCCTCCTTGATGAGTTTCATCCCTTCAAGGCAGTCCATAGTGTAAATCTTGTTTAGTGAAAGCGGGGGGGTCACTGATAACATCTTCTCAATCCCAGTCTCTTGGAATTTATTTAGAACTTTTGGAAAGTCTAACTTTCCCCTCCTAAAAGTAGTCCAAATAATGCGAGGGCGGCAGTATAACTTGCAATAAAGTTAGACTTAGTTTTGGTCGCCGTGTAGATTACATTTGACATATTGTTCGCAGACATCGACAGTCGGTCATATCTAAAACAGGAAGCACCCGCGCCAATAACCTGACCGACGCGTCGCGAAAGTTCTTCCTTTCTTTATTCAAAATTTTATGAAGATTTGTCGTTACAAAGGCTTATAGCGGAAGAAACAACCCTTTATGCGCACTTTGATTGTCGAGGTATAAGTCATGTCGTTAGTAGTTGCAATAAAAACACTGGAAGGATTGGTTTTGGCTGTAGACAGCAGAATGGTTATCGCTCCAGTTGATACAAAAGGCGTTGCGCAAGCTCCGGGGACTTATGATAATATTACAACAAATCTATTTTCATTTAAACCACCACATAATTTTATCGCTGTAGTTTCGTATGGCCAACCTGTTCTAGGCAATCGAGCTGTTTCTGGATACTTTGCTGAATTCAATGAGTATCTTAGTGAACAACGACCGGAGAGGCTATCTGTTTACGACTTTGCTTCAGAATTATCTCAGTTTTTCACAACAAAATGGGATGATGTCCAAGCACCACCTCTTGGAGGACAATTGTCCTTTCTTATTGCAGGGTACGATGACAAAGAAACCACCGGACATGTATACGGTGCCAGAATTCCTGAAAACATAGAACCAGTTGAGCTAATGGAGGGTCTTCCCTTTGGAATATTACCCGACGGGGAAGCAAGAATTATAGGTCGAATAATAGCAGGATACGATATTACTCTCACAGACGTCGTAAACCAAAATCTAACAGAAAAGGAGAAGTTGGAGTTAAGGCTGCCAATCCCTTATGATTTGTTGTCTTTGCGGGCTGCAGTTAACCTTGCAATTGCCTTAATCCGAGCTACTATCGATTTACAAAACCTAGCAATTATACCGCATACAAGTGGCGGCCCAATTGATGTTTGCACCATCACAAGTGTTGAAGGCCTAACGTACTTTCAGCGCAAAGAAATCACAGGTGAAAGGTAACACGTGCGGTGTTTTACTAAAAAAGAGGTAAAGATGCTTTAACTATCATCTTTGCCGGTCCGAACCAATGCTTACATCCCTCCAGAAACACATCCCAATCTGTAATATAATAACTTACTGCAGGCGGAGTTATTGGATTGTGGCTATCGTCGTGGTCCTTGTTTAGATTATCCATTAGCTCACCTTCTGAAAATCAAAAAAAGCTTGTTCCTGCGCTCTTCGGAATTTTGCTCAATTTGAAAGTGTTACTGGTGGTCCGGGTCAAGACGTGTTGGTCACAACGATTCGCTGGCAGTGAATAAACATTGAGTGGGCGCAGGTCTCCCGAGCACAAGACCTTAATCATAAGCGCAATAGCAGGGATTCCAGAGGCTATCCTAGTCATTCTTCTCTACGTGTTTGGCAATCCTTAATAGGAGAGAAGCAAGGGCACTACTCAGGGATACTTTTGAATAGTCGGTACTATACCTACTAAAAGGAAGCGCCATTGTTAGGGCGGTCATTAAGCAATTGATGCTAGCCAAACTGACTGGATTTCAGATGAGCGAAACGATTAGCACTATAGCAAACAGTATCACGAATTAGTCGCGGATATGGTCGCGGTATATGCAGATCTGACCCATAATGGAAAAAATACTCACAAAAACTGAACAGTAAGAAGGAAAGCCGAGCGTAGAAGCCGCTCGTCTTTCACCGAAAATCGTCAACAACCCCCGTGCAAGGAGCTTACCAACTCCTAGAGGTAATCGACAATGGATATTACTATTTTATACACTAAAAACCTTACCGGCCAAACCGGGCTAAACGACGTTGTTTGCAATCCGTCCGTCGTCTCTTGCGTCTATCCTGATCTTGTCCTCCGGGCCATAAAACATATTTTTCTTGATATTCTGATCTTGCCTTTGGGTAACCTTTTACGCCGTACCTATCGTTAGCACTTCCAGCATACAGAAATAGAACTCTTCCAAATCAAGGATATAATTGTCGGAGTTGGGATCAAAGTGTGTTCGCCACTGATTAAGATCTTCTTCTGATAAATATGGAGTTCCTATTTTAGCGTGCCATTCTGCATTACCTGCAATATAGCGTTTTGCTTCTGGAATGAGAGGTGAGAGTTTTTGTATGGCATAGCTTTTAGTAGATACATCTTTTAGGCCT
>DASVJT010000144.1:0-25523 GCA_036385775.1 archaeon | reverse complement strand
GGATCTATTCGCCTCCTTTTTTCATTTCATAAAGGTCACAGCCCCGTTCTCTCTTCATCCATCCACGACAGTGGTATAAATACAGCTCACAGGTATCGCATATTGTATCTGTCATTTTTTCCTCACGATTATATCGTTGTTATATAGGTGTGAAACGCAACGGTTTCTACATACGACTCATCTAGCGTAGTTTTTTTACTATTTCATTTTTGCTATTTCACTATCGTCGCTCGTTTTTATGAACATAACAACATGCTATAGTTTATGCAACCGATTTGCACGCACAAAATATGCGTTCAAAGTTCGAAGCCATCGCACGCGCATCCTATTATAAGATTGCCGCGCGAGTTTCGCCGACTAGCGGGTTCAGCCGCTACGATCTACAAAACGACGTATAATGGCGCACTCGCGTTTTTAGTCGTGCCTAATGAGTTAAATAGTCAGTTAGTTGTGCCTAAGGGCTTAAATGGTTATAAAAGAAATTTAGACACTGACGCGTATATGGGGCCTTGACATGGCGGAGGTCGCCGGTCCGAATCCGGCCGATGCAATCGTTCTTTTTCTGATCAAGTCACGCAGCGCACTTTTTCGATTTCTCAGTCGTCTACTCAGTTGTCTACTCCACTCCTATGATTTCGCCGGTCGCGAGGACTCCACCTTATGTAGCTCCCTGCTGTAGCCGTGGATGAGATGCTCTTATTTGTCGTGCATAATTCAGGCAGGGGCCGCGCAGTTCTTTTTGATTGTGCAATGGAATCCGACGCTGACGGTACGCCTGTACTCGAAGTGAGAAGAAACCTCTGGGAATGCACGACGCGACACGATCCCGTAGCCGTGTTTAGACGGGTAGATGCACAGGCGGGAATGATAGGGATAAACGATAATTCATTCGGAAGGTTCTGCCTGCCTTCTCACCCAGCGGACGACTATATACTCGATCGGTGGAAGGAGCAGGTAAACCGCCGTGCTCCACGTCTTCCCCGTCAGGGCGATAAGGACCGCGAGGAGGGAGACTAAGGGGACGACCAGGGAACGGGCGCCCACCTGCCGGACAAAACCAGGGGCCATACCCGGTTCAACCAGGCGGTCTTTCCCAGTGGCGTACTTCCATTGCAGGAACATCCCCATCCCGAGTGCAAAAAGGTTCAGCTCGAATACGATCTGACCGAGGGGGACACTAGGAAAATCACCCGAAAAGGAGGTGGAGAAAGGAAGGAGGGCAACGAACATGAGGGTCCCCATATTGAGCCAGACATACGTCCGGTTCAGACGACTCACAGGATGGAGTTCGACATGGTGGCTAAGCCAGAATGCCCCAAGGATCAGGAAGGCCAGCATATAATGGAAAAAATCAGACCACAGCGAGAAGAGAAGGTTCGTGACGAAGCCTGTCGACTGGACCAGGGCCGCCTTCTCCGGTATGTTGATGCCTACAACAAGCAATGTCATCGAGAAGGCAAAGATCCCATCCGTCAGGGCTTCCAGCCGGCTCTTGGTAAGGTGCATCTCCTCACCTTCCGGATACCGACTTTTGGCAAGGTGTATCGCCTCACCTTCCGGATATTCCTTTTTCATGAAAAGCTATCTCAGCTGTTAATTCCTGAAGGATTAATCTTTTGTTTTTCTCCCGAAACAGGTCAGACATGCGGGGATTTCGACGTCATTCCCCCGTCTCAGGACAACGCCAAGGGCGCAAGGATCCTGAGCAGTGGATGCCATCCTGAATTCAATCCACTGAAGGCGGCATCCCACAGGTTGCTTTGGGGCCATGTCCGAAGCTGGTGCGGCAATTGGGGATGTTGCCACCCGTCGTTTCATAAACCACCTGTCCGGCCTGTTATATCCAAATTCATACCGGTATCGGTCTGCCCGCCCGGAACACAGAATTATGACAAAGAAGAGCACCTGACGAAACAGGTCAATTTTGAAGGCAGAACTGGTGGAATGCCTCGTTTGTGTGCAGAAATGTCACACCCGGTGATGGGCGGACCGTGAACAGGGGATATGTAAACAAACACCGGCTGATCCACCATGTTGAGAAACTGGAATTGAAGAAGCAACCCCCAATTCATTTCCAATTCTTTTATATTCCTTGGATCCCTTTGTATACTCTATGATTTTGATATGTGTGAGGTTGATCCGGGCATGAGCGAAGCAACCAGCCCGTCATTCCTCAACCGGATTAAGGAATCACTCCGCGGCTCTGCGGGGGACGTCGTATACGGCATGGAGGATGGTGCTGTCTCGATTTTCGGGCTCGTGCTCGGCGTCGCAGTAGGTGCCCAGTCCGGAAGTGCCGTGTTTCTTGCAGGCGCTACGGGCGCCATTGCGGCGTCGGTCTCGATGATGGCGGGGCTTTACCTCGATCTCGAGTCCGAGAGAGACGAAGCCCGGGTGGAGGCAGAGCAGCGGGAAACCGAGATCCGTCGTGATCCTGACCATGCAGTGAACGAGCTGATGGGCGTGCTGCAGGGAACAGGCCTGAGCAGTAAAAGCCTCGATACGATCCGGACTGATATACAGGCTAACCCCCTGGCGATCCGCACATTCGAGGACGCGGTCGCCTGTGAGGAGGCCCCCGCCTCCCAGAAAAGCTCCATGCTCGTGCAGGCCGGCTGGATGGGGATCACGGATTTTGCGGCCGGATTAACCCCAGTGATACCTTTCGTATTTCTGCCGTTTGCCGATGCCCGGATAGCCTGTATCATCGGTACCGCTACTCTCCTGATCCTGCTCGGTATCTACAGGGCAAAGATTGGCAAACGCCCGATGGGAAGGACGGTACTGGAGACCATAGCCATCGCAACTGCTGCAGCTATCGCGGGTGTCCTGATAGGATTGCTAATCGGCGGCTGACCGCCCCTTTATGGGGGCGACGCTCCAAACGCTCCTCGCGCTTGTACTGATCATTATCCCACCCAAATCTTCGTCGGGCAAATCATTGATCTCTCATCAAGTTTGGGTCAATGCGACCGTGACTGCTAATATGACGGCAGCTTCTGTAAAACCCATCGCGCCCACGGCGCTCCTGAATTCAACGGATCTGAGCTCGTTCTTCACGAGTTACATGCAAGGTCAGGGCTACAGTGTAATTATTCCCTTCAATAAGAGCGCGAGCAACACAACAGGGAACGACTAGTATACAGGAACGTTAACCAACGGCAAATACGTGTATGGCGCCGCGTCGAACTCGCCAAATCGTCAGCAGGAACCACAAGCGCGTTTATGGCGGCCACAACTGATGCTCAGCAGCGAGGCTGCATCCCTGTGCACACAAACAGCACATCGTGGATTGGGTCGAACTCGAACAACGGTTAAGTGGCATATAACACTCGGGATACGACAAACTACTTTGTGTCACACTGGTAACCACGTCAACCGGATTAGGCTGAGACCTACTTTTTTTCCTTTTTTCTTTTGCGCCGGTCATAAATCCCAGCACGTCACGCCCTTTTAATAGAAAAAAGAATAAACGAGCTAGGAGATAAAGGATAGCTTATAGGAACGCACTAAGTCTTTCTCTTGTGTCCGGTTGATGACCGCTCCACTCTTTCAGACTGGTCTGCAATTGTTAGCAATTTACTCTTTCGAGATGGACGAGAGCCACGCTTGGATACCTTCGGTCAATCGTCGACTTTCCATGCGTGCCTGTCGAATGTAATTGATGTGCCATGAGCTACTGAAAGCATTCCTGATCTCGTCCTGCGTAACCCGCCGCGGACCGTATGAGCCAGGCTCCAGTTCGCTGAAACAAAGCATAAAGTAGGTTCCATGGCGGCGTAGAACGCTCGCAAGACTCGTCACAAAGAGGGGACGTTCTTCGTCGCTAAACACGTGAAATAATCCTGAGTCGATGACGGTATCAAATACCCTATCAAGGGTGTGCAGATCGAGCGCGTTCTGCATGAGAAATGTAACGTTGAGATTACGTTCTATCGCTTTGTCTCGTGCTTTTTTGATCGCATTGGAGGTGAAGTCAATGCCCCACACCTCGTGTCCTCGTGCCGCAAGAAACAGCGCATTCTCTCCGGTTCCGCATCCAACGTCGAGGACGGATCCGACGATTTCTCCCGCCTCCTCTAGCCGTACGAACTCTTTCCGTGGATGGTTGACGTCCCAAGGCGCGTCACCTTGGTAGACCGAATTGAAGTCAATCATACACACACACGGTCAGTTGTAGACACGATAAAGGTATGTTCGGTGCAAGTCTGAAGCTGAGCCCTTCAATGCCTTAAAATCGAAAAAAGAAATAATTGGGGGGAAGATGAAGATAGGCTAAACGGAAAACGCTATCTGCTCCTTTTTTCCCTTCGTTGTCGCGAAGCGATGGGCAACTGCTTTAAACGTGACGTAGAACAATAAATACGCTATGTCACTAGATAATAAGAAGGTCATTCGCCGGCTTTTTGATGCGTTCAACACGGGAGACCTGAACGCGTTTGACGGCGTGTTAGCCGCCAGCGCGGTCGATCATATGCCGATCGAAGGACAAGCACCCGGCGTCGAAAGATTCAAGCAGCGCTTCGGGCACTCCGCACCGGCTTGCCCGACGCCAGCTTCACCATCGAGTCGATGATCGCCGAGAAGGATATCGTCGCAGAACGCTGGAAGCTGCGCGGAACACACGGTGGTGAGTTTATGGGTATCCCAGCGACCGGCAAACAGGTAAAAGAAGATATGATGAGCTTCAACGTGCTTGTCGACGGTAAAATCGTTGAGCGCTGGCGCGTCTTTGATAGCCTCGACGTCGTGCAACAGCTCGGGGGGATCCCGCCGGGCGCAGCAGAGCGGAAGAAAGCCGAGTATTACAAGGGCAAGGAAGTCAAAGGTGAAAAATAGCCGTTTGCGTAGGCGAAGACTGAGAGGGGGATGTACAAGAAATGGAACGATATGAACTTTCATCAGACTCCGCGAGCAGCGATTTAATCCCGCTCGCGATGGCAGTTCACGCCATATTAGGCGGCCTGCCCGTCACGATACGAAGCCAGAATCATCGTGGCGTTCAAATTGAAGACGGCAAGGTGAAAAGTAGGAACTATACGGGCCCCATACTCGAACAAGTTCTTGCCGAGAACATCGTGATAAGGACGCAACCGCTAGCGGGAGAATACAAAAGCGTACCAGTGATAGTTGCCCCTATCCAGGATAGCACAGGTTCGGCAATAGCTGCCATCGGCGTTGTCGATGTTACCGGAATATTCGACCTGGCAGATCTTATGAGCCAGCAATCGAAGATCATCAGTGAACTGCGTTATTGTCCCGTGCCGGCGAGCAAATAAGGGGAGTTCGCACTAGATCGACACCGAAGAAATATGAACTGAGGGGGTAGGTTACGCGGGCGCTGCCGTCACGAGGATGCGTAACCTTAGTGAGACTCCTACTCATTATCTATTCGCTATTTCGATGAACCCCCCTACAAATGCAGACAATATGAAAAGGCGATGTCAATTTCTAAGAGGCGTAAAATAATATTCAAAGTGACAGGAGATGTCAGATGGGTTCTGAATATGGCGCGATATCCAATTCCTGTGAAACGAAATTTCTCGTAAGAAGTGGTCCCTCGAAGATAATACTTGGTTTTTCATTGCGACCGATGTAGTAAGGAGCACTGGATTTCGTTGATCGATCACGGTCTATCTCCTGATGATAAAGAATAGGCCGAACAACTTGCAGGAGTTTGTAAGTGCGGCGGTAAGTTCAAAGTAAATGCATTTGTGCGGTGTCCTCGCTGTAAATCAACGGATTGGAGAGGAGATAGCGAGTGGAGAGAAATCCGTTATGATTAACTGGTCTTGCGAAGTGACATAAAGTGTCCTACAGCTTTCGCGTTTTTTTTAAATCAGAGAATTGAAGGCTGCTTCGATGGAGCGTAAGAGCGCATATTTTGTTAACTCTGATCAGTTCATTCCGTTGACTATAAGCCTGTTTGAAGAGTGTCATCTTCTTTGAAATCATTGTTTGTGCAAGATCCCAACGTTGCGAGGTCAAACCGATGAAAAAATTGGCCGCAATCTGTATCGTCCTAGTGTGTGCAGCTATTATTACCGCCGGGAGTCTGTCGATCAACGCGTCGAGTCCCAACGTATCAGCGCGGAGCTTGTCGAACAACGTCGTGCAATCGACAACATCCACGACGCACGTAGCGAGTAATCCGCCGATTAAAACGCTTAAGCACTCAGCTCTGACTGCGAATCAGTTGTCCAGGCGTCAATCCTACGGCGGCCCATACTATGCGAGTTCAAAATCATTGGCAAAGAGATATCACTACCCGGGATGTTTTGAAGTTGCAAATATTGACGCGGAAAACCTCGTTACGTTCAATACCCATATAGAAGCGTGCGCCGCTGGTTTGAAGCCGTGCGTGCGCTGTGACCCCCCACCGTTTAACGGCGCTTCGTATTAAAGTAGGAGATATAATCGAACACATAGGTAAATTTTAGCAATCGGAGGGTAATTAGTATGCAAGGAGAGACCACCTCGGACTCTATCAAAACAGAGATTGTGCCACAGACACAGGCGCACCCACATCACCATACCAGCGCGTTGTTTGATCACGAACATCATCCGTACCAGCCACGCAATGTCAATCTGCTTCACGAAGCAGAGCAAAAGGCGGCTGGCATTAATACAAAGATTGCTGTTACGCTTACTAAAAGCGCTGGTACAATGTGGACGGCGTATACGTTTATGGCGCTTGCCGTCGTTGGATTGATGGCCATTCTTGGCTTGCTCAGTCCCATCGTCGCATTACTAGTTGTATGGATTTCACAAACATTCCTACAGCTGACCTTACTACCGATTATCATGGTAGGACAGAATGTGCTCGGAAGAAAGTCGGAACTTCAGGCAGAGGAGCAGTTCAATACGACGATGAGCAGCTATAAAGATGTTGAACATATTATGCAACATCTCTCAGTCCAAGATACAGAACTGCTGCGCCATACTCGTATGCTGATCCACCTCCTGGAGAAAAACGGCATCTCGCTGCAACAACTGGAGGCAGAAGTCACTTCTATCGGTCATTTGGGAGATGGTTTTGCCCAGTCACAGTCGGCAACTGATGTTCCCGCCACTTCCGCTCCTGCGGAGAGCGAGAAGTAGGATGCATAAGCGAAACCGCAAGTTGCATTTGGTTGCATCTGACCAACAACAACGCGTAATCGATCAGGCTCGTTATGCAGCCCCCCCTATTAACAACACCAGGCTATCTAGGCCTTTTTCCAACTTTCAATTTTCCTTATTTGTTGAGCTCCTCAGCTCCATATTGAGGGAAATTCCTACTACTGTTCGGATGCCTACGACGAATGCGAGAATAATAGCCTGATCCAACGTGGGGGTGAGTACGGTCCTCACAAGGTCATTCGCAACAAAAATATCCAAAGCGAGAAGGATTTTGGGCGTGTAGTCCAATCGAATAGCCGTATAATTTGGGGCTTTTCGACGAAAAGCGTTCGTCACGAGTTCCAACGCGACGCGGGCGCTTCCGTAGAAAATGAGAAGAGCGCCTACGAGCTCGAAGAAGGTGACAATCCAGTTGACAACGGCGACCCAATTGACGATGTTCTCGAACATGTGACAAACAGCTTGGCTTGTTATCGGTCATACTTGCTAATAACCTTTTTTTATATAGGGTAGTGGTGAGACGAATTGCGAGGACGATAGCCGTCTCTAAAATGTTCCTTTGCTAAAAATACCTAGCGCTGGTCACAGGGGTGCTTCTCGGTTACCGCATCCCCGGCATCCCTGCCGTGCTTAGCAGCTTGCAGGTCGGCACGACCTCGCTCCCCATTGCGATCGGGCTCGTCGTGATGATGTATCCCCCACTGGCACTAAAGTTCGCTATAGGAAGTGTTTATTAGCGGGCGAACGATGAGTAACGAATCAATAACCGTTGGGGGACAAAATGGCGAAGAACAAAGTGGATTATTGGTCTGAATCGTCACAAAGCTACGATAAATCAGTCGATAGCGCACTAGGTCGTAATATCCGCCCGTTAATCAATGAAAAGTTAAGGCATGAAGGTCACTTGGGGACGGTCGTAGAATTCGGGTGTGGCACCGGCTACTTCACGAAAACACTCGCCGGTCAAGCGGAACATGTGGTTGCAACCGACTTTTCAGATGATATGCTGCACGTCGCACAAACCGAGTTAGCGGGTTTCGATAACGTCGAGTTCAAGAATGAAAACTGGCAAAACACGAGTTTCGCCGATGAATCGTTTGACACTATTTTTTCAGGGTTCGTCATACCATGCGTGGATGATAAAGTGCAAGTGCTGAAAGAAAGTCAGCGGATTTTAAAGCCCTCGGGGCGCGTTATAATTGCAAACCCAAATTTACCGCTTCTTGGAGGATTTCGCATGTTCCAGTTTTTATGCCGCAACATCTTCGCGTGGCGTGGGAAGCTTCCCCCCGTTAGCTTTCGATCGGTCAGCGAACTTCTGGATGAAACAAGCTTCACATTGGTGAGTCTGGACGTGATAAAAGACCCTACTAGCCCCTCTAGCGCCCCTGTTGAGTACGTCAGGTTATTAAAATCATAATTGTGCTTGTATTCTGGGGGATTGGAATAGTAGCCTACAGCGCAAGTGTTTTCGTAAGACACACGTGACCGACAGGATGGCTACAACGATGCCCCGGTTTTCGTATGGTATGTTTCGAGGTTCAAATTGACTTTTGCTAGTCACACGCGGCTAATCACAACGATTAAATGGCTTGCACTGATCCCACTCACTATTATGCTAGCCGAACAACATTACTCAGAACTTTTCACTGATGCTGTATTGCCCAAATAGGAGTTATAGGAGATTCACCGCTGCAAAATCTCTCTGCACCACGCGAAAACTGGCTATGACTACCCAATAATACGGCTACCAAACACTTTCTCGCGACTTGTAGGTTTGTCCACTCGAATCTATCAAACCGTTCAAGAGAGAGCGTTGGCTTTTCTCGTGATCATATCGTGTGCAGAAAATGCCTTCGAAAGCCCCGAATCCTCCGTCTTCACACGGCGGTGCAGTGGGTGCCCACCCGTACGGCACGCTGTGTATCGCAAACGAATGTCGAAAGGTGTGTGGATGCACCGTCGCACCTACGAGAGTACTCACCTTGAGTTCCCAAGCGCTTGAACAGCACGGCAAGCAAGATAGTTGAAAGCGTGCCGCGTCACATTATGACAAAATCGAAATCGGCCATCTGTTCGTGCACATCGGCCAGTTTTTCACAGACGGAGTGCACCTTTCTTCGTAACTCGCGGCGTTTCATCTGGTTAAGGCGTCCTTGCGATTTCAGCTGCACCTGCAATGATTCCAGCGTGTCGAGCAAGCCGTCATATTCAGCGTACAGCGCCGCGAGCCACGCGGATGGCGTCGTCATTTCCCTTGCGCTTGTGTCAGTGGATATTTTCGTCACCTCGTGTTCGATTTAAGAACGGTTCGTCTTCATGTCTCCGACCAGATGGCGGGGCAATCCAAACAATCGCAGTCTGCGCGTCGTCTATGGTGCTGGAGAAGACGATTAAGAACTCATCCAAATCATTGACAACACGATTACCAGTCATCATTTTTATGTTGCGGCACACAGCTCTTAAGCTATCGTGACAGAGAACGCGTGTCACACTTTTATTCGGCGATTTTTATAACAATAGTTCTTATAACAATAATGCAACTGAGCGCGCAAAAAATCAAGCTAAAAGCTGACACGGCAACCACTGTGCTCTTCGATGTGGCTGGTGGTTTTTTCTTGTCGCAACAGCGCGTAAGAAATAGAAAATGCGGACGCTGCCCTCACGGAAGCGGGAGCGCTTCCTTCCTTTTTTTAGGTAGCTCAAACGCTTTACCCTCAGTTTTTGATGCCGACTTTACCCATCGAGAGCCTCTTATTTTGGTTTTTAGCGTAAAAGCTGACTCATGCGGCCTTATGAAACCACTCTGTGTAGTGTGGATCGGAGATGAACGTTATAGACGAACGTAACGACCACAAAAAAGGGGCTGCTGGTATGGCCTCCACTTCGGCTGCTTGTACACAAACGATCCAGACTGTACTACGTGTGCAGAGCGCCTCGCCAACGCTGTGAACGGCGTGCTTCACCCCTCTTCAAGTAACGCATATCAATCATTCAGCTCACTTACGAGGTGATAACTAATGACCATGGATGACGAGTTCACACACCGTTTAATTGGGTTTGGGCTCAGTGAAAAGGAGGCACAGACATATCTTCACTTGCTTAAGTACGGCCCCAAGACACCGTTACCGCTCGCCAAATCGATTCACACCTATCTTGACGACATGCACCGGACGCTCACGAGCCTCATTGAAAAAGGCATGGTACGTCCATCGCACAATTCACTTACAGCATTCGCCGCTGTGGACCTTGAGGTCGCTCTCGAAGCCGCGTTTAAAATACAAGAGAGCGAACTTCGCGAGATGGAGGTGCGAAAGCAGGAGCTGCCGGAATTGGCACGGCAACAGCGATTTCACCCGACAGATAAGTTGACGACGTTCAAGATCATCAAGAATGTAAAGGAACTCGTCGCTACACTATTACCTGTTGTAACCTCGATGAAGGAAGAGTGGGTGATGGTTGTTCCCGAGTCCGCGGTCCTCATTGCCTCACAGTTTGGCATCAACCAAGCCGCCTATGATTTTATGGCACGCGGAGGCAGGGTTCGCGCCTTCTATATAATCTCTCTTACCCCATCATCGAGATAGCGCAAGAAATGATAGCTAACGGAGAAGAGGTGCGTTACTTAGATAAGCGTGGGATAAAGTTTACAATATTCGACCGAACCGCTTGTATGAGCGCGATTAATGTGAACATGACGCGCGTCTCGCTTGATCAAGAAATGGCAGCGTTGTGGACCGATAAGCTCATCTCTGCTCAATACCTTATGTTGACCTTCGAAATAATGTGGGGACAGTCAGTTTCTGCAGAAGAGCGAATACTAGAGCTGCTTGAGAAAGGTCCACCGCAGACTGACGGCTAATTATTGCTACAGGTCGGTGACTGCATAATTTCCCCCTTTTTTCAAAAGGCCGAGTAACCCCGTGTTGTTACGTAAATATTTATACGTTTGATTCAGACTCTCTCGTTATGCCTATCGGCATAATTGTCAACGATGTTAAAGACACCATAGCGGTTGTTTTAGGGATATTTGAAGCAGCCAAGCACGAGGTTGTCTATCTCTCTTCTCCTTCATTTTTATCTGTCGCCGGCGCGCATGATACCATGCAAACCGCCAAGCGGTTCATTGAAAACGGCGGGGTAGTCAGAGGTATTACTTCTATATCGCGCGCCAACGTTGAAGGTGCGCGGATGCGACTGGATATCGGCGAAGACCTGCGCCATAGTGACCAGTTCCACGACACCTTCATGCTCATAGGCGATAAGCAGCAGAGCATAAGCTCGATAAACATCGGCTTCCAAGAATACACGCTTGATACGCCTACCACTGCCTTCTGGAGCGAGAGTCCTGTCTATGCTGAGTATCTCCGCACATCATTTGAGAACGCGTGGTCAGAGGCAATTCCAGCAGAAGAGCGGATAAAAGAGTTTTTGAAACTGGACTAGCATAAGATTCCTAGTTACCAGTTAGCAGAACAAGCACTGGAACCTTGGGATACAGAATCGGACAATTAGGGATCAAGCCGTAATAGATACGCTCCCCAGTTTTTCATATAAACATCATATACGTGCTCAGGCAACGGATGCTTTAGTGCTTTCAATCGATTCCGCTCACCCCGTGCGTAAGTATGTATGCTCAATTTGACCGATCCCACTGAATAATATCGCTGTATTGTTCGGTGGACTTTCTCAGATCGCAAAGAACATTATGAGTTGCCATTCTTGTAAGTAAGATATCGCTGGAAATTGTTTACAGTAAGGAAGGAAAGCAATCATCAACCGAAGTTTATCGGGAATTCAACAACATCATGCGCTCAGTGGTCGTGAGTAGGTTTCGCATAAAACTTTTTCAGCGCTCATCGCTGAATTGGAGCTTTATGGTCATGTTGAGGTAGAACGACAACGACGTGGTAGGGGCCGAGGCGTCGATTTTTATATATATCCGACTGACTCAGTTGAACGAAAAGCACTATTGGATGCGCTTAAGGATTTGGTTTAAACTAAGCTTCAAGTCAGCGCTGCGCATAACACGCCAAAGATTTATAGCTCAAGCTGTGCGGGACTGACTTAGTTTGAATAGTTTAGAGGTTTCAACATGAAAAAATCGTTTTTAGCAGGGACATTAGCGGTAGTGATGCTCGTAGCCGTTCTCGCTGCAGGGTGCACGAGTTCTTCAACGTCTTCGCCAACGCCTACTCTCAGCGCCAGCACAGCAACAACCACAACAACGGCTGCCGGCAACCAATCCGTCATCCAGTACCTCGGAACCACGATGCAACAGCTGAACTTTACCATGGCGACACCGTTTTCACTGCAACCAAGTCCGCAAGTAGGGATTGCGGTTTAC
Source organism: archaeon (assembly GCA_036385775.1). Classification (GTDB taxonomy): domain Archaea; phylum Halobacteriota; class Bog-38; order Methanoflorentales; family Methanoflorentaceae; genus Methanoflorens. The sequence continues at coordinate 13,054 of DASVJT010000144.1, read as the reverse complement.
AACGGCACCGTGAGGGATAGTAACGGCACCTACGTCGTGAGCGTCCAAGCGTGCAATAACGCATCAACGGCGCAGGCACACTTCCTCGCCATTCAAAACATGTTCATGGGGCAGGGGTACGCTTCGGTGCAGCAGAATGCGACGGCGTGGTCAGGTTTTAACGCGAATACCCAGAGAGGGGCGGCCGTGGAACATGGCACCTCATCGCTTATGCCTTACTACTGTATGGTTATTACCGGCGGTGCCACAGGACAAGCGCCGTATCAGCAAAACATGTGGCAGCACATGTGGGATGATATGCACGGGTATGCCGGAAATGGCTATGGCATGGGTCCGTACATGGGGCAAGGAATGAACGCGGACATGCGCTCTGATATGCAGCAGGAGATGCAGGAGCACATGGGCAATGGCTTTGGTTCTGGGATGATGTAGCTAAGTGGTATTGCCGCATGAAAGGGCGGACAATCACCTCATGTCCACTCTTTTACATCGCTCTCTTCTCATTACTAGAAGGATTTAGTTGTTTAATATCGCACGTGCATTAAATCGAAAAAGAAATAAAGGGGAAGGAGATGTGGAGAGGTTTAAAGGAACACGCTATACGGCTGAAATATTAGCGTCGTGACTGTTTTCGTAACCCCGTCGTTGTAAGTTAAAGAGGTAAGCGTAGCGTTTTGAGGCACTTCAAAAACGACAACACCGTGTAATACATATCCAGGCTTTGATATAGTGGGAATCCACCAATTCCCGTTTGTTATTCTAGACCATTCTGTCCCAGATACGTTAGTGGCCAACAGAGGCGCATAAACGCCCCCTTGCATATCTCGCAACTCCCATGAATTGTAACCGACCGGCCTGCTTTTTGTGCCAGTATTATTCACGGTGCAATTATAGGCAACAAATTTGTAGCCTTGTTTATTCACACCTAATTGGTCTTGCTGTGATAAAGCAACCGATTTCACGGTGACTGACATATCGCTAGTTGTAGGTTGGTTTGTCGCTGTGTTATTCGTTGTAGTACACCCCGATACTAGCAAAGAGGCAGCTACAAGCGAAAGAACAATTATCGCAATTATCGGTTTCAATTGCATACGCTTATGCAAGTGGTGATTGGTGTCTTAACTATTCCTATTCTTTTTTCTTCAAACAGTTTGGGCCCGAAGTCAGTATCGTTCCTGATGCAGCATTTCTATCAAATTAGCCCCCCTCGAATTGAAAGGTAGAAAGCCAGAAGTCCGAATACTAGCATGAGGACTATTATAACAGCTATGACCTTTGTCTGAAGTGAATTCATTTGGCCTCCTCGCCTTTCATATCGACAATCGTGCCTAGCATCAGGCGCTTGCGTAAGGGGCTAAAATACGAATGATGGCTTACTTTTTCGTGTCCATCACTCTCGGCGCTCCTGAAGCACGACACGAGTGCATCAAGCGCTTGAGCATCATCTAATTGAGCCTCGGATTCTTCATAGGCTTTTGTTTTCACTTCTGAAAGTGCATTGCTCAATAGCTCCGCATCGCTGCTAGTTATGATTAATCCCTTCTCAATCATTTTTGCCTCCCCGTCGTACTTTTTACATGATCATGGTCGACTTTTAGCATGATCGGTTTTTTCTGTTGACGGTATCAGTCACGCCCTGGCACCCATTTCACGATACCTCATACTCCCAGCCGTACTCTCGCTGTTGGTTCAACTGTACCTGTATCTTTTTGATGATGTCGCACCGGCTGTCTGGCGCTATCAGGGAGCCATACATCGTGAATGCGGTCTAGCAGGTAGCGGTAAGCGCCCCAACTGCTAGAGCACTTCCGTGAAAGTTTTTCGGCGGCCATGTCCGCGTATTCGTTTTTGTAATCTGCAAGCTGTCTTAGGAGCTTATCGACCTTTACGCAATCCTCGTTCATGTTGGATTGAAATAAAGGGTGCCCTCTGAATAATGATTGACGAATAGCGGTGCGGAGTGGTCTTAAAGTTATGACATCCTTAGAAAAAAAGAACAAAGCAGGAGCCTTGCGGCCCCTACCCACAATCTATAACTGTGTTCTGACGATCTCGGCAGCCGACTCAGCGACGCACTTGGTGCATGTGAGGGTGTCCTCTTCTCCCCTTACACAGCCGGAATGGAGATCGTAGCGGCAGTAGTTGTTCAGCACAATTTCGTTTAGTTGCATGGCGATCTTTTTGCCCTCCTTCCTAGCTCCTCTATACTTGTATTCTAACGATCTCAGCTGCAGATTCCGCGACGCATCGTGCACATACAGCGGCGTCAGCCTCTCCACTGGCGCATTCAGAATGGAGATCGAATTTACAGACGGTACCCTGCACGGTTTCAGTTAATAGTTCGTTCATTTTGTTTGACTCCCCTTTTTGGTGTTTTGGCAGTAAGGACTTCCTCACCCCCAATAGGACCGACGACATGTCACTGTGTACCCCGGCGTGATACAGAGTTTGTGTGCGCAATGTGACGCACATTCTGTATCACATATTGGCATAGCGTTCACAGCTTACGCCATAGGTCATAGTTAATAAAAGCAAACGAAGCGCTAATTACCTAACCGATGCGTATCGTGAAAGTAAGCATCTTTTTGAGGTAGTTAAAAACGCTTTATCCCCTATGTTTTTTCATGCCGAGTTTACTCTTCGATAGCCTCTAGTTTTGGTAAAATTCCCCTAAACCTAAGTGTTTTATCATTTCGAAAGGAGACTCCAGGTCCCTATATAATTTATATGGCAAGCATTGATGCAGATTTGCTTCCGTTAAGATACTTGGAGGTGAGAGAAAAAGATGCAAGCGAAAGAGAGACAAGAGAGACCCCTCAAATGGTTCATCCTGCCGAACGAATCTTATAAGTGGGACTTTATCCTTGAAAAACAGATGGTTGAAAACTCTCAGCACGGGCAGCCTAGCGAAGGTGATGGGATTCGGGTGCTCGATGATGGGATCGAGGTTCTACCGATAAAGCTGGGATCCCGCTTCGTAGCTATAAGCAGGGATTAAAACTAGTTTTTTAAATGTCCATACTCCTATTTTTCTTAATCACTAAAAACGTTTTACCCCCTAAGTTTTTCATGCCGAGTTTACCCTTCGAGAGCCTCTTATTTTGGCAACGCTGTAACAAGCGGACGTAACAACAACATATATTTCCTTAGGGGGCCTTATTACGTGTTTTAGAAAAATGGTGGTCACTACCACCACCATAAAAGGAGGGGACTTAAATGGTGATAGGTTCAGTGATTACAAAACACGCCCCTGCAGATTGTCCTGCCCACAACGAGGAAGCAAACGAGGTAAACATTGAATATATAAACAAGAAAGCGGAACTCTTAGCGAAACACGGAGTGAAAGAGGTTGGCGCCTGGGTAGTACATTCGGAGCATTTTATCGTTTAGGTGCCCGAAGCCCCAAATTTAGAAGCGATGCTAGCGCTTTCAATGGAACCGGAAAACATGAACATGATGAATTGGAAACCATTGAATTCAAACCGGCAATGAAGGTCGAAGAAGCTATGTATTCCGTGCCCAAGTAATGCAGGCCCACGCCCGATGACCTGCATTTTTTCCTTTTTTTCTGCGTCGAGCAAAAGGAGGTAAAAAGGGTTGGTTTCGCTAGCCGGAGTGGCTTTCCTAATCGCTGGTGTGATTATTACAACGTTAGCATCATACTCAGTAACATCAATTCACTGGGGCTGGGGAATGCCTTTTGTAATCATTGGCATAACATGCATAGTCATTGGATTAGTTATCCCCTTACTACAATAGCAGAAAGAAAGTGAAACTACGAAGCAAGGGAGAGGACACATAATCTAACTGATTTCTGCCATGTTAACGACCTCTAGCGGGATTTTCTCTGCTTCTTTTCGCGATTCCCACTTAACATATAATTGAATTGCTTCAATACAGCCTTAAGATGAGAGGTGCTGGGACTCCAGAACTAGGCGCGCTGAAGACAGGACAGCACGACAATTTGGTGACAAGTTGCCTGCTTGCTGTCCACTGGCTAACACAGCGGCGGACAACTCCCAGGTCAGATGGTTCTAGCCCCTTTTTTTGCCAAATAGAAAGCTTAGATTTTCGCCGTACGCGACTATATAGCAAAATCGACAGGATTAAGCTTCATTTTTTACCTCTAGTCAATCAATCAAACAACAAACGCAGCACGTTAGGCGCTACAATATCGATCTCGACGGCCATCATTGCATCTAATGCCGTTAAGTCAATCCCGGTCAAATCCCGATGTACTAAAATTTCTACGCTATACGCTCGCGCGGGTTGGTAAATCGCCCCGTCTCCAAACGCTTTAATAACTTCGTTAAGGGTGTCTTCATCGAACGCGTTGTAATTCCACTCGCCTTTATTGCCGTAAGCTAACGCCTTCGCAAACCCCTTAAGCAATTCTTCGCCGGTAAAAAGCGCGTCTGAGTAATAAAACAAAGAACGCTTGCCGCTCCCTTCTTCATACTCGCCGTCGCTGTCACAATACGCTTGATAAAGTTCGTTATAGTCTGCTTCAGTCGGAGGCGTATGGAGTCTTTCGGTGCGTATGCCTTTAGCTTTAAAATCCTCATGCACGTCTAAATCTTCGAACCGCCCTTCGCGTTCGTCTATGTCTTTCGGAGTCAAGCGTTACCTCATGATCATGGTATAATATTTAAGACGTCTAAACTGATTCGGTTCGCGTCTAGCTCTCGTTCTATTTCTTCGTTAAATCTTCTTCAGTCTCGCCTTTTTTGATTATCCTTGCCCGAAGTATTGCTCATTCGTTGGCCGAAGCTCCAGATCGCCTTTAATCCGTCTACGTCTTTTTGAAGTTCGGTAAATATCTCGGCATTGACCCGCTTATAATTCGAATAGTCGAGTTTTAAATCGTCGAGATCCCGGCGAAGTTCAGTCACTACATCCCAAAGCTTCGCTATCTGAAGCTGCACATCTTCAAGCTCATTAATTATCGTTTCATGCCCTGGTTCGATAGGTTCCATCTTTGCCTCCTTACGAGCAGCCACCCTTGGGGCAGTTACAAACGACGTGGTCAACTCTTCTTACTTTGTTTTACAGTTAGGGTTGCGATTAAATTCTTTCTTTGCTCTCGAAACGCTATTTCTGTAATGACGCCCCGATCGCGCAGCGCCTCTAGTTTTGCGATTTCATCGAGTACGTTCTCCGTTTGTAGCGCTGAGGGGCTATGCGCTCCATGCGATGGCTCTCGATAGGAGCCCCGCAGTTTATGCAAAACATTCCGTGATGTTCCACAGTTGCGTGGCAAAATCTGCAAAGCTTCTTATCTGTCATAATCCTCTTTTTTGATCGTTATTTTCGTCGCTAAACCAGTTCCGCTATACCTTGCTTGAGCCTCTATTATAATTTACGGATTGCATTAAGTGTCTGCTGTTTACGACCCGAAGCAACCTTATTTTGCGGATCAAGCTTAATTACTTTATCGAAGCACCGGAGTGCTGCGTCCAGATAGGGTAACACAAGCGATTTTTCCAGGCCGGCTGCCTCTTTACCACACCTGCCCATTATGTAAAGTGCGTCTCCCTTGCCGTACCACGCTTGAACATACTTCGGGTCGAGCTCCAGTGCCTTATCAAAGCACTGTACCGCCTCTTCTAAGCGGCGCTCTACCTTATCAACCAAGCCTTTGTTATACCAATCCTCCGCTGTAAGTTCCAGGACAACCACCAAACACAGTTGTGAAGCAAACTCATATTTGAGAATGTAGTAGTTACCTATCTTGTAGATAGCTATGGTCAAGTGTGGAACGGAACGAAAGATAGATTTTTTAGACACAAAACACAATCTTTAGGGCTATGCATCTGCATATGCAAAGCCCACTCCACCTTCCTTTTTTGTTATTTTTTCCTCTATACGCTCCTTTGTAGTAGCTAAATCGAGCTCGATTAATAACAATTTAACGTTTCCGTCAAAAAGAGTATTCAAGTTTTTCGTCCGGCAATTCTTACTTATCCTCAGGCCCCTTATGCTGTGAATCGAGTGTCCTTCCAATATTGCAGATAAACGTCATTCACGTGCTCAGGCAGCGGATGTTTGTAATGCTTTCAATCAATTCCACTCACGCCTTGCGTCATAAATAGCTTAGGCTATAGATGACTGCTTCTTTTTGTTGAGACAGATCTCGAAGGCCGCATTGAACGATGGCGAGATTTGGTAGACCAACTTCGCTAATTACAGCGATTGGCATTTCAATGGTTTGGGCTTGTAAACTTTGGGCCGAGAGTAAAGTAAGCGCCGCACAGCTAAACATTTTAGCGCAACTCGAAAAGACGTTATTCGGTTTTTCAGCGATATGTCCACTCGACATCGTGCAAATGGAAGGTTCATTTGGAATGGGCCTGACTGGGTGGTACAGAAGACTAATTTGGCACGCCAATTATTGGACGCTCCATATCCTTTTCGCAGTCATTTTCGCCGTTCTAAAAGGCATATTGTGGTTTGGGGGGGCGATCTCTTCTTTTTGTTAAACGCCACACAAAATGCCACACAAAATAATTCTCCTCACCCACCTATACGCCTACAATTGAAGGAAAAGGTGCTTGGTGAATGTATCAATCACCTTCTAAGGAGCCCCCATAGAAGTAGGAATCCGAAAAATAGCGCCATCAAAAATATTAATATTCCGATTATGGCAAGAAATATGAACCCGAAAAATAGTGCAAATAATATTCCGAATGCCATTATTATGCCGAATACTACCATACGTAGGTAGTATAACAACCCGTGTGATTCTTCAATTTCTTCTACTTCTTCTACTTCGTCAATTTCTTCAACCTGTTCGGATTGCCCTTGCAGCCTTTGGTCAACGTAAAGCGTTCCTCTATCGTCACGCTTCATCCTATCATCCAAGCAAATCACTTTTAGACGTTAATCGAAGCTCTTTGATCTCTTAACTTTACTTCGCGGTTATTGGCTTCGTTGCATACGCTTAGTCAAGTGGTTATTTGTGGCTTAACAATTTCTATTTCGAGCAGCTCAAACGGACTAAACTCTAAGTTCTTAGGTATTTGCGGTTCGCTACTGTTTCACGCTGCGAGACTTAAGCTAACGATTAGATCATTCCTAATGTGTTGCGAAACTGAAGCCGAAATCACTCATGTATAGAAAAGCACCGAGCTGTGGGAAAATCACGAGCAAGGTCAAAATTTATGATTTTCGTGAATAGCACTCTAAAACACTATTTCTCCGTTTAGTTTCTGGAATTGGGATAAGAATTATAGAGACGCACTCAATTGGACATTCAAGAGGAGGTAAACATGGACACGAAGTGGTGGATAGGGACGATAATCATAATCGTGCTGCTATTAGTTGTCGTAATCGGCGGTGCAATTCTGCGGTGGAATTTTTGGTTTGGTTAGTGATCATAGACTGAACCATCACACCCAAGGCTAAGTGTTTTCGCTTTGCCATATCTTAATAAGCGCACCTGATTGCTCAGCCGTCCACGCTGGAAGACCTAAGCTAAGACGCAATGAGGGATAAAAATGGTTAAAGCTATCCATACATTGGAGGATTACAAAACTCTGGTTAAACAGATTATAGAATTGTGCAAGGAAGGAGCAAACCAAAGTGCCAAGGATAATCGTGACTCAGTTGATACAGCTGCTTCTTTTGCAAACGGGCGATACGTTGCCTACATGGAAGTGTTAGATCTGATTGAAAATTATAAAAGTGAAGACAAAGACTGAACTGGCTAGCATTCTTTTTTGTACCGGCGTTTTTCATAAGCCCTCATTCTTCCATTGCTTTAGCCCACGTTATTGCAGGCTTAAGTAAGGGAAGGGCGTATAAGCAAACGATGTTGTTTTGACTCTTTTTTCGATAATAGCTTATCGGTTCTCATGCACTACATAAGTGGAATCAAAATGAGCATGGATGAAGTTTAGTGACCACTCTCACACGGAAACCATTTATCAAAGGAAATCGAAAAAAAAATAAATAGATTTTATGTGTTCAAGGTTATAACTGAATTACCTGGTGAATAAGGCAAGGATTCCACCGATAAACAAAAAGATAACTGCTAGCCAAGCAAACCAAATTACTAAACCTGGAAATATCGCTATAAGGGCTCCGAGTATAATAGCAAGTCCTATCATTGCACCTGCGCTCATTTGTTGATTCTCCATTCTTTTCACCTCCTATTGAATTTTAGTTGAGCTAAGTACTAATCTGTTCCTTATACTAATTTGTTTCTTTATTAAGTGGAAAATGTTGATTTTACGAGTGCTTTTTTCGATCGTCACTAAACCCTAAGCTCACGTATTCTGAATTATGCTCCACAACAAAATATGATCTCTCGTGCGGAAGAAAGATCGTGATGTGGCGCGATTATCTGAAATTTTAGCCTCAAATAAGTGCTAAATCGAAAAAAATGGAGAGGGGATAAGGAGACGTCAAACGAATCAGTATGTTCGATTATAAATTGATTGTTATCACACCATTAACGCCGTCGGCATAACCCAACGCAGTAGCCTCCCCGTTCTGTGGGATCTCAAACGTAATCGTTCCCGTCACCTTCTCTCAGGGATACGTGTGGGCTTTTGAACTGAGTGTGTCATCGCTTAGACTTCTCCAAAAAGGAGAATTAACCGTCTCGTCTTTCGTCGTCAGCGTAAAATTGGTGTAACTACCGATCGTGAGATCGTCTTTATTCACATTAGTAACGGTCACGTTGAACGTAATGAAATGGTTCCCGGGATGTGGCTTGCTTGCAAGTATCGGGTCGTTTCCTATCCTACTGCTTGTCGTTACTGAATTGACGGCGAAGGCAACGCCGCCTGCATTCGATGGCGTTGTTTCTTGGGTATCCGTGCAACCTGCTACTAAAAAGAGGCAACAACAAGCGAAAGGACTGCTATCACGACTGTTGGTTTCAATTGCGTGTTAGGTCGCTTACCCTTTTTCAGATAGAGTAACCCCTCCATCATAGCAATCAACTTTAGCGCGATGAATGGAAGCGGACTTAAAAGGAAGGCTGAACAACTTACTCTTTCCGCCACCTCTTAAGCTGTGGCAATATGTTTTCGCACATATGTCTTGCCACACCTTCCGGCATTCCCATCTGAATGCCGAATTTTATGTTCTTTTCAATTTTCTCCTGCAATTTATTCCTTCATCAAAAAAGTAGCCCTTCTGAAAGCAGTGAAAACAAAACTCTTCACTTTTACTTTCGTCAGCATTGGTTACGAAATCTTCATTCTTTTTAAGTGGCATGCCACAACTTTGACAAATTGGCTCTTGCGGAGATTGTATACGCGTATGAAAGTGGCTAAAAAATGATTTAACCATTCCAATTCTCATGCCATAACTGTGACGCATTAATTTATATCTGAAAAGGAACCCCAAAATCGATATCCACTTTGTTGAGCATGGGGTGGGCAGCTAGCCTACTATTTTACCTTAAAGATAAATGATGAGACGAAGTGAAGGACTAATGCGATGAAATCTCTGTTGGTTTTGTGGTCGTATCACCACAATAATACTGAAAAAATTGCTCAAGTCTTCGCAAAAGTGCTTGATGCACAAATAAAAACACCACAGCAAGTGACCCTTGAAGAGCTTCAAGAGTATAGCCTAATTGGCTTTGGCTCAGGGATATATGGTGCAAAACACCATAAATATCTGCTTGACCTTGCCGATAAACTACCACAGGTCGCCAACAAGAAAGCATTCATTTTTTCAACCAGTGGAATTACGGGAGAAGCCAAAGTCGCTAAAGATCATTCGCTGCTCAGGAAAAAACTGCAATCGAAAGGTTACCTAATCGTTGATGAATTTGGTTGTAAAGGTTTTAACACAAATAGCTTCCTTAAACTGTTTGGAGGAATGAACAAAGGGAGGCCTAACGCTGAAGACCTTAAAAATGCGGAAGAGTTCGCATCGAACCTGAAGCACCGAATCGTATAATTTAACGCGTGCGCGAGATTTTACTTTTAGTCTTTTGTTCAGTCGGTAGACACACCACCAGTGTTCTTAGCCCCTAGCATCTAAGTCGCATTGATACAATAACGCTATACTATGCGATAATATCAGCTTGAGCAGCTTATATCCTTATGCGCGACGTCTCTAAGGCGGATTGGCGGTTTTGCAGCATCCACTGCCTGAGGACTAGTATGATGTTTATATGTTGCATTAGGGAGCGGTGACGTTCAAGTTAGATACATAAAGATCAATTTGCGATTTGAGGGAGCTTATAAACGTTGTGCTTTTCTTTCTCGCTTTCATTCGTGATCGCGCCATCTTGTGCCTCGACGATCCGTTTGACTAGCCCTCGTTTTTAAGTTCGCTTACTCATTCTTCATCTCGTCGTAAAGCTTATGCATTCTAGGGTCGCGTAACGTATCTTTGAGGATATCGTCCATCATGTTGTTGCAATGAGTCAACTCGCTTTTGAGCGCATCGAGCTTGATTTCGGTCGTGTACCACTCATCAAATAAAGCGTCCATCTCCTTATTCAGTTCAAAAACACTTTTTAAGTCTACATTCTCCACCTCGTGCGCTTGTTTAGCGACCTGCGCTTGTTGATCGGCGACCGCACCCATCTTTGCGATCAATTTGTGTCTGCTCGCTATTAGTCCTTTTACTTTTTTTCCGATCGCTTTTATACGCTCAGCGAACGCGGCACGTTCTTTAAAAAAGTCGTCAAGTTCTTGCTCAGTGTAGTATAACGGGTCATCGGTCATTATCTTCGATCCCTTTCGCGTTCCCGTCTCTTTTCGCCTTGACTTAAGTGGATAATCGCCGTCCCTTCGACAAGGGTTTTGAACTCTCTCGGCAATAGAATCGTAGGGTTTCGTGCAGCGGTGCTGCACTGTGATCGCATATTTTTGGATTACACAAAAAATGCATAAAACAGTTACTTGTGTTCTCTATACTAACTATTGCGAATCAAAAGGGTTGATTTTGTTAGTCTCCTCACCCAGAACTCAAAGTTAAGTGTATGAAGCAGGTCAAAAAAGCCAATTTTACTGTCTTAAGGCACAAATTGCTTATTGGCTCCCAAAAAACAGGGCTGTAGCCTATAGTCGTAATTGGATAACCTAATTGAACGTCTATGTGCTTATACCAAAAGCAGCGGAGACTTCACTGAGAACTGCCTTTTCCGACTCACTAACAGCGACGCCGTGTTCTTTGGCCGCTTCAGCTACCTTTTGTCCGATAGCCAATACCCACGTTTTGTAAGCGATAACCTCATCCGGCATGGTCTTGGATAAAATTTCCGAAGCAGATGTGCAGGCCTCGATAGTCTTGGATCTGAACCCGGATTGATCGTGTTTGATCTGATCCTGCTGCTGCTTAATCAATTCTTTGGCCTTTGATTGCATCTCGCCTGATAATATGCCAACCAAATCGCTTCCACTTGAAGCTGCCAGCTTGGTTGGTTCTGTAAGTAATGCTTTAGATTCGCTAAAGGCGCCCAAGAATGATGGAGCCGCCGTGACTATTGTCAATGATACTGCATATGGAATGCTAAGAAGTTTCTGCCACTCCTCGTCCGTAAAGTCCTCTCTAATCCCCATAATCCATCCCCAATTTATTCACAATGGCCTTAACAGCCTTTGTAGCCTGAATTGTGATCTCGATATATATTGGTTTTGAGATCGGTTGACTTTCGTTCTGAGGCTTGCTGCCCTAGCATTTAGTAATCATAACTCGCTAGAGAGTGTGCACATCTTGTAGAGTTTAGCAGTCTAGATCTGGACCATTGCAGTTGTCCGCAAGTAGGGATTGCTGGTGTGGGCGCTCGCTATTTTGAAGGAAGTATATTATTTAAGAGCTAAAGACGTTGCAGAGTTCATGAAGGGGTCGAGCTTAGTCGCGAATATTCTAGAAGAATATCTCAAAGGAAGTCGAGCTACTACCACTGAAACCGAGGACTGGAAGAAGAAGTTGGCAGAGAAAGAGACTGCATTAAGTGAACTTCACTCTCAGGATATTGTTATAGCCGGACTACAAAACGAACTCGAAACCGTGAGAACGCAGGTAAAAACCCTCGAAGAAAAGCTTGCTATCTACATGGGTTTAAAAAACGAATTACAAGCAGATAAGGAAAATTTACAGAAGCAGCTTGAGCTAGTGACCTTGCGGCTCCCCCCTCCCAGGGTTAGCTTCTGGGCGAGACTGTTTGGAAAAAAAGAAGGCTGATTTAAGAGCTAACACGTTGTTTCTGCCCGAAGCTGTGATAGCTGATCAGCTCCAAAGCAACGCGATTTTTTAGCGGGGCCCGAGGACAAGTCTGACGATGCTATTTATGGACTGCTTCGTAATCGCGCCAAGCGCCACAGTCCGAGAGTTTGATCTAGTTACCGTGGAGGTCGCTGTCGGATTCCCATTTCTCTCTTTCCACTCGCCACTCGCCACTCTTCAAAATCGGGTGGGCCTCGGTGTTGAAAATGACCCTCTCGAAGTCGAAGTCCTGGGGCGGGGCGAATAGCAGATAGGCGTATTTCATGGCCTCTGCCAGAAAGTAACTCTCCATCGTATCAGTCTTGACGCCCGTGCGGACGTCATCTAGTGCTGCGAAGCCGACTTCGGTCTTGCACCGGTCGACTATGGAGTTGAAAAAGGTCACACCCATCCGCCGATACTTCTCGTCACCGGTATAGTGGTAAAGGTAGTAGGCCGACTCGATAATCTAGGGCCGGAGCTGGTAGGAACCTAAGACGACCTTCATAGTTTTGTAGTCGAACATTTCGGGCGCGATGCCGTGGACTGCCCACATTTTGAAGCACGAATCTTCTAGGCGAGCGGCGCGGTTGAACGTTCTGATTCGGGTATGATCATTGAGCAGTTAACCTGGTCATATCACATTAGGCTCAGACTTTTAAGCTCCTTCACGATTCGATCGACCGCATTAGCCGCGTCTTCGGGCACTCGACCGCCCGTGACAACCAGTTTGCCTGAACCGAATAAAAGAACGACCACTTTAGGTTCTGATAACCGGTAGACCAGACCGGGAAACTGCTCAGGCTCGTACTCAATGTTCTCAAGCCCAAGGCCGATGGCAATGGCATTTAGATTCAAAACTGAGTGAAGATCCGCG
>DASVJT010000143.1:0-3261 GCA_036385775.1 archaeon | reverse complement strand
ATCATGAACACGTACCTCGAACGCTACTCTAGACAGCGATACGGCACTTACAAAGAAGAAATAGAGGCGGAGTGATGCACGATGTTTGATCTTTTACTCTGGGTATGGATTATACTCGGCGGGATTCTGATCGGTGCAGGCGTCCACTTTATACCGGTCGGCGGCGCTCCTGCGGCTATGTCGCAGGCAACGGGAGTCGGAACCGGTACGACGATGCTAGCTGCAGCGTCCGGTCTCACAGGACTCATCGGGGCAGGCTCAGCCTACTATTTGCACCCCGGAGATTTTGCTTACACCATAGTCATGGGGGGTGTGAGTGCAGCGTTGATGATTGCGATTTTAGCGTTTATCGCAAACGTAATGTACGTTTACGGTGCAGGTGTACCGCTCTCATCAGCTAAAGTGAAATACGACCCCATTACGAAATGGCGTCAGGACCTGTACGTATCACGTGGGACGGAAGGCCACGGATCTCCGACGGTCAGTTTCATCAGTGGTATCATAGGGGCGTTCCTCGCCGGCGTCGGCGGCGCGCTTGTGTATTTTGCGCTTGTTGAAACGTACAAAGCGATTCCAGGGTTTTCTGCGACATTTGGCAGCTATTCAGCTCCCTACTACGTGTCGCTCGCAGCAGCCTTCGCTATTGGGATATTCTTCCTCAACTGCGTTATGGCGTCGTACAACATCGGCGGAACGATAGAAGGCTTCCACGATCCTAAGTTTAAGCGCATACCAAAGTCAGTCGTCGCAAGTCTTGTTGTATCAGCAGTCGGCGGTCTTTTTGCGCTGCTTATAACTGTGATGTTGCCAGGAGGGATCTGACATGGCTGAAGGTGAAAAATCGCCGCGTCAGCTGATGGCCATTGGCGTTTTAGGTGGCCTGATCTGCATTTACATCGCTCATTATCTCAACAGCGTGACGAACACCGCTTGGTTTTCGTTTATCGCTGCTCTTGGCGCTATACTTGCAGTATACTACGGAGCAGATGCAGTGAGACGAGTGGCGAGCTATGGACTCGGTACCGGCGTACCGTCGATAGCCATACTTTCTTTCGGAGCCGGTCAAGTAGCAGTGCTGCTCGGTCTCGCAGTCGCATTGAATTACAACATAGTAGTAGCGGGACCTATAATCGCACTCATTCTGGCCGCGATTATAGGTATCGTAAACGGAGTTATGGCGAGGCGCGTTATAAAAATGAACATCGCCATAATGGAAATGTCGATGATGGAAATTGCAATGGCAGCATCCCTAGTTATTCTCGGTTTGAGTACAGCGATCGCTGGTAGCTTCACGTTCACCGCGATCATGAGCTACGTAGTTGCATCAGGGTTCATCATTGCAGTATTCATCGTAGGCGCGATGGCAATGTTCCATCCGTTTAATGCGTGCCTAGGTCCCGACGAGAGACAAGTGCGAACGCTCAATCTTGCATTGTCAACAGGGTTCACTGCCATGATCGTCGCAGGAATCGCGTCAGGTGCCATAAACGGCGTTCAGGCTGCGGTGCCTATGCTGATTGTCGCGATCTGTGGTTGGATCATATACTACATGCGGTTCTGGGCAGATACGAAAGTAGATGCAGCGGCTGTGCTATCAACTGGTCTAATACCGACGGAGGAGGAAGTCGCATGAAATTCGTAGACATGTCGTCTGACGTCGGCCTCTGGATGGATGTCGAAGAGTTCGTCATAGGAAAGGAGCGTGACGACCTTGTTTTCTACTCCTTGGAGCCCGTTGCGGCTCAAATTGAGGAGTATGACGCTCTAGCTGACGGCGTGGTAAACTCGCTTTCAGCTGACAAGGCGCTCATCGACACGTATCCGGGCAGAGAAAAAGCGCATTACTGGGCGGGCATGTGGACCAACGCGTTCTACGGGTTCACCGTCGCGATGATTTTCATCGCTCTCGTGACCATAATCCTTCGCGTTAGAGGGGGGATGTGACCGTGGCAGAAAAAGTTGCGCCCGCGCCTAACTGGCCGGTCGTCAAGGGAGATTTCTTCTTTGGTGATCCGGAGAGTTCCGTCTGTGTGGTGACCTTAGGGTCTCACTTCGGCAAACTCTTTACTGACCAAGGAGCAGCGATCGAGGGCACGGCGAAGACCGAGAACATCGGCCTCGAGAAGGTCATAGTAAACATCATCTCGAATCCGAACATACGATTTCTGATCCTCTGCGGCTCAGAAATCATGGGTCACGTGACCGGACAATCTCTGGAGGCACTGTACAAGAACGGCGTTAAGGAAGGACGCATAATCGATGCTCAAGGGGCTATACCGTTCATCGAAAACTTGAACGAAGAGCACCTTGAAAGGTTCCAAAAGCAGGTCGAATTCTTCAGCATGATTAACAACGAGGATGTCAACGCGATATCCGCGAAGGTTAAGGAGCTGATTGGACGAGATCCCGGAGCTTACCCGGAACCTCCAGTCGTCGTTGAGCTTAAAGAAAAAGAAACCGAGGAGGCCCTTGTAGAGGCCCCTATGGCAGCAGAAATAGCAGCGATACAAGCCCGCGTGCAGGGTCTGCAGTTCCACATGAAGACCATCGGCAACTTGAACAAGTACGCCGCCGGCGTTTATGCTGGAAAGGTTGAGGGTATTGTGATCGGGCTGCTGATTTCAATGGGAATCTTGGGGTTACTAGCCCTAGCTTGAGGTGAAAAATGGCAGCAGAACGTTTTGGTGGAGGCGGCGAGGGGCCGGCAGCAGCCGGCGAAGAGGTCGCTCCCACATCAGTCATTGAGTTCGACCAGGGCATAGCTAAACCCATGGCACCGAGCATGGCATTGTTAGATGATCTCAAGAATGACATAAGGTATCGTGCGTTAATTACAACGCGAACGCTCAAACTTGACTCCGCGTATGGAGGGAACTCGATAACCGGGTTTGCTCTGGGCTTCGCAGCCGCGTGCCTTATTGCAGGACTGCCTTTGCTCTACTACTTCATGAAGTGAGGTGTGAATATGCCAAAGCAATTCCCCCAAGTAATAGTTGACCAAACAGACTACCGAGAGCTCCAGAAGAAACTCGATTCTGTCGAAGAGCGATTGGAGTTTGCAATGGCCGAAGTCGCGCAGCGTTACGGACAGCGCGTTGGTAGGGACATAGGCATCGCCTATGGCCTCATTGGAGGCATCATCCTATTCATCGTGCTCAACAATCTGACGCAGCTGTCGGTCTTGTTAAAGCTATTCGGATGAATGACGACGTAAGGAGGTTCATTTAGCATGTTTAGATACGATAAAAAGCAAACCGTTTT
>DASVJT010000142.1:0-5161 GCA_036385775.1 archaeon | reverse complement strand
GCCATAATAACCGCCCCAGAACGCTTTTTGGGCCGGGCGCAGGTATCTGTCTTAGAGCGGCAAGATTCTCCTCATATCCTGCTGCATGCACCTGAAGCGAACCTGCGTCGAGCTGGACAGTGCTTCTTACCATCGCTCTGTGCAGTCCCGCCTTCAGCGCCTGAAATACAATCAGACAGAGAATGCAGAAGGCAATCGCAATAATCGTGAACTGGGATCTGCGAGCGTTGCGCCTGACATTACGAAGTGCGATATGCGTAAAAAGCAGAAATCCCTTCATAAGGATAGTATACTCATAGCGGGCTGAAGAACGGCGCTTTCGCTCATCCGGCGGAGAGTGTTATTACGCATTCCTCAGGCAGCAACGATAGGAGATCCTTTACCCCGCGCAGCTTGAAAAGGTATTTGATGAGACCTAAGGCCTGGCTGCGGTTTATCCAGTATCCTGCCTCATGGAGTCTGTCAAAGCCAGTTAGCGCCTCTCCGATGGCTCGTTCCATAACGCGAGATACCGATTCTGCGAACTCTTTTTCTATCGGCAGTGTTTCTGCAGCCTCATCAACAAAAATGGCCTCCAGTTTCTTTCTCTCAGCAGCAGTGCCTTCAAAATAGATCGACGAGACAAGATAATTATGGTTCTGTCTCCTGATATCGCTGTAAAAGTCGGTAAGGTCATCGATCACCTGGAGGGCCATGCCGAGAGAATAGATGCCCCTGTCCACCTGCTCAAGTTCTGCGGAATGTTCCTTTTCAAGGATACGTGGCGCAACAAAAGCAAGCCGCAGAAGATTGCCGCCCTTATACATATGCACCGAAGAGAGGATCTCGGCAGGGGCCAAGATGCGCGAAATGCCGCCCTCTTCTGTTGCCTCTTCTTCGCCGATCAGAACCATGGCTTCGAAAATATTCTGCTGCACGAGGTATTTCTCTTCCAGCGTTATGAGCCGGTCCTTCACTGCCTCGTCCAGCACCCTGAGGAGGAAACGGTCGAAAAGCAGGATATGCATCACACTCTTGAACCGCGTCGCTTTTTTTGAAAACCGGAGCGGCAGCAGCTCCTTATATTCGTCGTCAAGGATATTATCCGTGCCGGTCACAATTCCCCTGATCGAATGGTTCATGATGCCGTACATGATGCGGTGGGAACAAGGGATGTTCAGCGCACGGTAGATGCTCAGGAACAGGATCGAGAAAAAATTCTTCTGCGCGTATTTGAGCATGCCGGGCTGAGGCGCATCACGTTTGATATAACGTTCGTCAAGTGTCTCACGGAGAAGACGGCGCACCTCTTCTTCCACCATTTTATGCTCATTGATCGAGGGATAAAATCTCCGCAGTGCGGTCAGAGACATCACAGGTTCTTCCTTCCAAATCTGTTTAACTAGAGTTTTATAATCTTTCAAGGTATGGGGAGATTTAATCATTTTGCCCCTCACTGAGTCTTTGGAGTGTTGGATTAGAATCTCAAACAAATGCGCCTCAAGAGGGCTGCGGCTGCCATACTTCTTCGGTGAAGATATACGCACGTTTGACGCGTCGGTGAGGTGACGCGAAAAAGCGCACCGCACAACGAATGATACTGACTTAGCACTCGTTGAAATCACGTTAAAGAAAAACGATGACGAAGTTATGTTTTTCACTTTGCGAGTGAGCTAATGCTTTGATAAGTCCTTCAATGTCCCTCTTATGCTGGCTAGAAAGCCCTCCTCGCTTGTCACTGTGCAAAGCTCACAAGATTGACTTACAGAAAAGACTATGCGCGGTCTCAAAAAAAGTAACGCCAACGCTTTTGCGTTGGACGTCAGAACTCTGCGATTTGGGCCAGTAACGTATGTTCTGCAGTCACTCGAGTTCAAGCTTAACGCCGCCAATCCTAGGCGCCAACCAGTTGTAAATCAGTGCAACAATTGCTATCATGATGTAGCCGCCAATGAACCCGCCAATAACGCCTCCGATAATGGCAGCAGCCGCGCCGCCCACTCCTGCAAGAGCTGAGGTGGGCACAAGCGAGGCCCCAATTCCGAAGCCAATAGCTACAAGGATCCCACCAATGAGTCCCAAAACGGCGTAAATTGCGCCACCAATCAAGGCAGCCGCCCCAACCGGAATCTTTGTGATCGTTTTTACATCTCCCATCTTATCACCTCCCGTTTGTGTCAATTCTTTATACGTTAACAAGTAGCGTCATATATCGATTTCGATTTGATGCGCGTTTTCTCGGAATCTCAGGCTGTTTTCCGGCAAATTCAGCGAAATATCTGTCCCGCCTCGGCCTTTACTGAGCTACTGTTCGATTATCGGAGTTGTTTTGCAGTATGTTAATGCAGGAATCGTCATACTGACTAAGGCTCCGGCTTTTATTCGCGCTGAAGCTGAATCGGTAGCACGCTTTATTTACTAAGTCGTTGGTTGGTGTGACGGCAGATAATACTCCTTTAATCTTCCTTCTTTCTGCCTCCGCCAAAAATCCGGCCGAGCCAATCAAGGAACCAATCAGGACTCGGCATCACTCGGAACTGATCTTGAGCTGCAAGTTTCTTAACGCTTTATATGCGCTCTCTTCCAGCCGGTTCTCCCATACGCCGAATGCCAAAGCGTCAAGCGGCCACCACAAGAGCACCCATCCGCCAATAAGCAGACCCTCGCTCAACAGCCTAATCCCAAAACTCGCATATGATCCAAACCACAACGCGAGCCCATTCAACACAAAAAAAGCGAGAATACCAACTCGCAGCGCCCGCATGCCTTTGTATCGTGCGATGCCCTGTCCCTGTCTCGCATTCTGTGCCCAGGCTTCAGAGTACTTACGAACGGCTTTCAGCGTCTTCGCCTCCAGATCCCGCGTTATCTGCTCTGCAGGAAGCAGCACTGTAAGTTCAATCTCTTCTGCTGATGGGTGGCTGTACAACTCGTCGACGATGTAATCCATCCCTGTTTTGAAACTGTACGGTTGGTAGTAGTCAGAAAACGGTGAAATATTCGGGTCATCAAAGAGGTGGTTGATATCGTGAAGCCGCAGCGTCGTCTTATACACCTTTTTATTCTTCATAACGGTTGATTCCTCGTTGCATTGTCGGTGCCTTTTACGTCGTCTGTTAGGCCTGGAGTCGGATGAATCATTGCGTACGCCGGAGACTTTTTTCGCGCAACAAGCAGGCTTTCGAGCACGCGATATTGTGGTACATTTTTGGCTTGGTTTTGGCTTACTCCTCATGCGAGGCGTCACGTTCGACGTTGCAAGTCTCTGCTTGACCCTGTGTAGCCTGTGACTGAGCTGTATAGGCAAGCCGTGCTTCTTTTGTGCCGGGTGTGTTCTTAAAACCTATCTATCCGCCTATTTTCGAACGAACAACCGTTCAAGGGAAAAGCGCTACGAGAAGACTAAATTAGGAATGAGCAACATTTGGCCCTACGCAGCGCCTGTCCTCCCTTGATGCTCGTGAGCAGTCTCGTATCGTTTCGCAATTCAAACAGCACGGGCCGATACAGAACCCCCACGAGCGGCTCGCCTAAATACTATGCTCAGCAGCACGCCTGAAACGATCAGCACTATCGAGTTTATGGTGAGAATCGTTACTTCGAATGCTATTAGGTCATAGTTCAACAAAGAAAGAGCTGTAAAAAACAGAGCTGCCACGACAAAACCCGCGATGAGAATCCACCGCAGTGCGCGCTCAAGCTTTCCTCCAGCAAACACAGCAGCAATAAAGAGGAAAGCTCCACTCATCATCGAGTATCCGAGAGTTTCAAGAGCAATGAAAAACCCGTGAGGATTATACTGGGTGAACAATGAGAGACCTGCTGTCTCCCCGGTTAAGATGCTCGGTATGACGATAGTAAACTGTATGAAGTAGTCAATGAGGATGATGGTCGCATAGATCACGGCGAACGATAGGGCAATGTGACTGAATATTTTCCTGTCGCTAGAGGCGTACGAATGGATACAGACCACCAGTACAATGAATATCAGCGCCAGTAAAATTCCCGGATACAGCCATAGATAATCATTGGGAATGAATGCGGCTACGTCAGTGTAGGGATAAGGTATTATGTTTGCAACCGGAGCGAAGGGCCCTGATCTCGGAGGGGTTAAGATACCGGCCAAGATAAATGCCGCCGCAAATACTGCCGTCAGGATCGCCGACCAAAATCTGAGCGCGCTTACGACAGCGCTCACCTTCAACGGCGAGGCATCGGTCGACGAAGTCTGATTCATGCGTATCCCCCTTTGCTTTCAGGGCGACCAAGTTGGATGAGCCGCTGTTTTGCAGGTTCTGCTATAACCTTCGTGAGGTTTTTTGTCCAGGATGGCTCCTTTTTATTCACTGCGTTTGCCATTTCTGTTTATCCCCTCGTTAGCATCGCCATGCGGTCACGGGACTTCACATTATCCCCCGGTAAACTCGGCGAGGCAAAAGTGTCTTCGCGATCGCAGCTATCATGATTACCCGTCTTATGCTTCGCGCCGCATCTTTAAGCGTTTACGCGTTAAGCACTGAGCTTTTACGTTTCAGCTGCTTACAACCTTCCTTGTGGTGTTGTAAGTTGCACTCTATGATTCTGGCAGAATCACTGCGCAGCTACTTCGATGATGAGCAATGTCGTGTCGCAGGCGATATGATGGGCTTCAACCTGCTCGCCGACTACAAGATCCTGGAGCGTGGGCGGATCATTGACATTTTTGGCCTGATGCAACAGCCCCTGACTACGTCGTAGTTCAAACAGATCAAAGGGCTTGAGTACGGATAAAAGCCTCGCTGTCTGGTTAGCGACGTCACCGGTGATCAATGGCATCCGACAAGCTTAGCAGGCGGCCAGCTTCGTGTTGATGGGATGTCAAGCGCTCGCATTCTTATCTTTTGATATATAGCGTGTGTCGGGGAGTAGAAAAAAGGCGGCAGATGCTCATTCCACAAGCGTGGTCACATCACCGGCGTCAATTCCAAGCTCTCGTGCTTTGAGCACTCTCCGCATGATCTTCCCGCTGCGCGTCTTGGGAAGGGTTTGCACGAAGACAATTTCTCCAACCACTGCAACCGGCCCTAACTCGTGTCGCACGTGTTTCTTAAGCTCCTCCACCAGGTGCGCATCACCGGTACGTCCTTCTTTGAGGATGAGAAACGCTTTGATGACCTCGTTTCTTATCGGGTCAGGTTTCCCG
>DASVJT010000141.1:0-4430 GCA_036385775.1 archaeon | reverse complement strand
AATGGGATGTCCTCGAATTTAACATATCTAGCTCAGGGGACGTAACAGAAACTGACGCCTCTCAGTCAACAATATACCCTACGCTTAAGCACGAGTTTGTCGAATCCATTGAGCGATTAAGCGAAGTGAGGAAGAAAATTGTAGGCACAATTGAACCTGAGATGCGCGACGTCGCACCTAATCTCTGTTCTCTCGCTGGTGAACTGCTCGGCGCACGACTAATTGCACAAGCGGGCAGCCTAGAATCACTCGCAAGAATGCCAGCGAGCAAGATTCAAGTTATGGGTGCGTCTAAGGCGCTATTCAAACATCTCCAGTATGGCGCAAAACCGCCTAAGCACGGAATTATATATCAACATCCATTGATCCGCGGCAGTCCCTTAGGTAAAAGAGGAAAGATTGCTAGGACAATGGCTGCAAAACTAGCTATTGCCGCTCGTCTAGATTTTTACTCAAAAAAAATTCGTCCAGAGCTTTTAGCTCAAATGGAAAAACGAATAAGAGAGATCAATAATCCCGCAATACGCGACAAGACTTGATATGAAGATAAGGACCCACAAAGTACCCGGAGTTTTTTTGTTAGACTCGCATCTTGCCACAAAAGGTGAGGCTCTCTATGGCGAGAAGGTGTTTGGGGAATATCGGCTGTGGAATCCGCAAAGGAGTAAGCTAGCGGCATTATTGAAAAAAGGGGAGGACGTGCCGCTGAGACCGGATCAGATTGTACTATATCTGGGGGCTGCGTCTGGTACGACTGTTTCACATCTAGCCAACATTGTTTCACTCGTCTATGCCGTAGAGTTTGCGCCACGTGTCGCTCGGGACCTTGTTCGCATGTCAGAACGCGTGAAAAACGTAGTGCCGCTAGTAGCAGATGCGCGCCGGCCTGACTACGGACACATTGTCGAGCTGGTCGATTTCTTGTACCAAGATATTGCGCAGCCGAAACAAGCTGAAATCGCTATTACTAACGCTGAGATGTTCTTGAGGACGGGCGGGTACGCGTGCATTATGATCAAAGCACGAAGCATAGACGTCACTGCAAAACCGAAGGTAGTGTATAAAGGAGAAGCGAAGAAACTTGGGGAGCTGCTGGACATAATGTACGTCCACGAGCTAGAGCCGTTTTATAAGGCACACGCAGCAGTTGTTGCTCGCTTGGCTTAGGATACACAAGCAATTTAAACAATCAGGGCTTTTTTGAATTACCATTGGTTTTGCACCTTGGGCGGACCCAGCAAAACTTTTTAATCAATCACGTTTATGCTAGATACCGCTGACATAAAGAGGCTAGAATGGCACGCAAACCAGCGAAGATGTATAGAAAGATTACAGGGCCCTCCTACACGAGGAAATCTTACATGGGAGGAATCCCGGGTAGTAGGATCTCCCAGTTCGATACGGGCAACCTCAGCGGCGATTTTACAGTGGCAGTATCGCTCACCGCTGACGAAGAGTGCCAAATAAGACATACTGCTCTGGAAGCGGCCAGAATTGCCGCTAACCGTTACCTGATGAAGTCAGCGGGCAGGTTAAATTTTCGCCTTAAGCTACGTTTGTACCCGCACCAAGTGCTGCGAGAAAACAAGATGGCCACTGGAGCGGGCGCTGATCGAGTTCAAGATGGGATGAGGGGAGCGTTTGGCAAGGCGGTAGGAACCGCCGCACGCGTAAGTACTGACCAAAGAGTATTTACCGTGTACGTAAACCCCCTTAACTTTTTGAAAGCTAAAGAGGCGTTGCGCCGCGCTTCGATGAAAGTCCCGCCGCCGTGCAGAGTAGTAGTAGACGAAGGGCGTGAGCTAGTCAAGGTGTGAAGCTCAGCCGAGCTTTTATTCCTTCAATATGGCGCGAACAGCGAGAAGGTGAGTAATACGGATAGTTACGAAAAGTACTTGGACCGCGGAATGAAAAACCTACCCCCAACTGCGGCAGATACCGAGCGTTTTTCAATACCTGTGCCCCGCGTGTTTATTGAGGGACGAATGACTGTTTTTGAGAATTTCGGCGAGATCACCGACGTATTGAACAGAAACCCTGAGCACCTACTTAAGTTTCTCTTGCGAGAACTTGCGACGGCTGGTAAGGCAGAAGGTGGGCGGGTCATTTTCCAAGGTAGGTTCTCGCAGGAAATGATAGCCGCCATCATCGAGGACTATGTCGCTGAGTATGTCACCTGCTCAGAATGCAACAGGCCGGACACACATTTAACGAAAAGCGATAGAACGGTCATGTTGAAATGCGACGCTTGTGGGGCCCATAGGCCCATAAGAAAACGTTATGTAAAGAAAGAGAGCGCAGCGAGTGCTCTTGAAGAGGGAAGCGTCTACGAAGTACGCATAGAAGCAGTCGGCAAACGAGGCGACGGCATCGCCAAGGTCGGCAAATTTTCGCTATTCGTTCCTGGCGCTCAGAAGGGTGATACCGTAAAGGTTCGTGTCAAAAAGATATCAGGCACCCTCGCGTTCACCGAAAAAGTGCTGAGCTGAAACGGTCTGGAGGCGGCTATGCGACAGTTCATTATAGTTGGGCATAAAGCCGCCACGTCAGGAGATTTTACGCTTGAAGACATGCCTGGATCTGCAGGTCGTATCGATATATTAGCGCGTTGCGTAACCGCCGCATTTGTCACGTCGTTTGATATACGCCGTGACACTCACGTGTGCCTTGTTCTGTTGGGGGAACCTGACCCACCGAAAATCATACGGTTTAAGGGCGCCGAATTGCGATACCTAAATCCTGACGAAAGGAGTGCTGGCGCGCTCATTAGAAAAGCCCTTAAAGTGAATCTAGGCACAGAACCACGACGGTCAACGCAGGGAGTTTACGTTGAGCGCGCCGGTTTCGTCGAAGCACTGCGCCTCAGCGACGCTTCTATCTTGTTTTACCTTCACGAGCACGGCAACGACGTTCGAGGGGTGGATTTACACGCAAACAACGTTGCTTTCATCCTGGGAGATCATCTCGGTCTTTTCGAGGAGGAGGAGGCGCAGCTCGATCGAGTTCAAAGGATACGAGTCGGTCCTATTAAGCTCCATACAGACCAGTGCATAACGCTAATACATAACGAATTGGATAGATTATGTTCGACGTAGTCAACTCGATAATGCGGGAAGGGCCTATTTGCGCTGACTGCCTAGGGCGACAGTTTGCAGAGTACTCCTCTAACCTAACGAACAAACAGCGCGGGCAAGCTATCCGCGTCGTTACGGCAATGCTCAATAACGCACCAGTCAACGCTCAGGACTGGGAAGCTGCAGACGAAGGCTGTTGGGTTTGCGGGGGTCTGTTTAACCATCTCGATTCGTGGGTTGATCGATGCCTAGAGCAACTCCATAACTACGAATTCTCCACTTTTCTTGTTGGGACCAAACTGTCTGGCAGGCTTGCCGAAAATGAGGAGATTTTGTGGGCAGAGTCCAAAACAACAGCAGCAGAACCGCTCAAATCTGCCTTAAATAGAGAAATAGGAAAGCGGATAGAGCTTATTACTGGCAAAAGGGCTGAATTCAGCAAGCCGGAGATTCTTCTCATTGCAAACTTGGCACAGGACAAGATTGAGCTTCACGTTAATCCGCTATTCCTGTATGGGCGGTATAAAAAGTTCGTAAGGGGCATCCCGCAGACGAGATGGCCATGCCGCGATTGCGGCGGAAAAGGCTGTCCAAAGTGCAACTTGACGGGCAAAACATACCAGGAATCAGTTCAGGAACTAATCGGGACTTACGTTCTTGACGCAAGTCTCGGAAAGGACGTCGTTTTTCATGGCGCTGGTAGAGAGGATATTGACGCACGAATGCTTGGAAACGGCCGGCCATTTGTCTTGGAGGTGAGATCTCCCCGCAAGAGACAAATAGACCTACAACAGCTTGAACACGCGGTCAACTCATCTCAAGAAAAAGTTGCTATTTGCGAACTCGCATTTGCTGATCATGAGACTGTTGTAAAAGTGAAGAACACGCGGTCGGATAAAGTTTATAGGCTTAAAGTGACATACGACCATCCGATCCAACCTGAGGAGCTGAAAAAAGCTTTACTCCAACTAGAGGGCGATGTTGAACAAACCACACCTCAAAGAGTGGTTCATCGTCGCGCAGAATTAAGGCGGATCAAAAAAGTATATTCGGCTAAACTGAGCGGAGAAGACATAATTATTCAGTGTGAGGGTGGGCTCTACGTCAAGGAGCTGATATCTGGTGACGATAGACGTACAACCCCAAGCCTTTCAGCCCTTTTGGGCATAAATGCAAAAGTTGAAGAACTTGATGTTATGGAAGTTAAAGGGGGTCTCTAATGCCAAGGTCACACGGTGAGCGAAGGAAGACGCGATACAAACTGAAGAAGAGCATACGTGAACGTGGAATCGCTCCTGTTAGTCACGCAATAAGGAGCTTTGAATCTGGACAGAGAGTTCATATCGACCTCGACCC
>DASVJT010000140.1:0-1881 GCA_036385775.1 archaeon | reverse complement strand
AACAGATAGGGACCGAACTGTCTCGCGACGTTCTGAACCCAGCTCACGTGCCACTTTAATCGGCGAACAGCCGAACCCTTGGGACCTTCTTCAGCCCCAGGATGTGACGAGCCGACATCGAGGTGCCAAACCACTCCGTCGATATGAGCTCTTGGGAGTGATCAGCCTGTTATCCCCGGAGTACCTTTTATCCTTTGAGCGATGGCCCTTCCATTCGGAACCACCGGATCACTATATCCTAGTTTCCTACCTGTTCGACTTGTATGTCTCACAGTCAAGCACCCTTGTGCTATTGCACTCTACGCATGGTTACCAAGCATGCTGAGGGTACCTTTGAAAGCCTCCGTTACGCTTTTGGAGGCGACCACCCCAGTCAAACTACCCACCATACACTGTCTCCCGTTAGGGATTAGGCGCCAGATAAACAAAGGCTGGTATTTCAAGGTTGACTCCACGACTCCTAGCGAAGCCGCTTCACAGTCTCCCAGCTATCCTACACATTGTTTATCCAGAGTCAATGTAAAGTTATAGTGAAGGTTCACGGGGTCTTTCCGTCCCGTTGCGGGTATCCGGCATCTTCACCGGAACTACAATTTCACCGAGCTCATGGCTGAGACAGTGCCCAGATCGTTACACCAGTCGTGCAGGTCGGAACTTACCCGACAAGGAATTTCGCTACCTTAGGACCGTTATAGTTACGGCCGCCGTTTACTGGGGCTTCAATTCAGAGCTTCTCACCTTATTGCTAAGACAATAACCCCTCCTCTTAACCTTCCAGCACCGGGCAGGTGTCAGGCCATATACGTCATCATTAAATTTAGCATAGCCATGTGTTTTTGATAAACAGTCGCCTGGGCCATTTCTCTGCGGCCCCGATTGCTCGGGGCGTCCTTTATTCCTAAGTTACAGGACTAATTTGCCTAGTTCCTTAGCCATGATTCACTCGAGCACCTTTGGATACTCTCCTCGACCACCTGTGTCGGTTTCCGGTACGGGTGGCAATTACCTGAAGCTTAGAGGTTTTTCTTGGAAGTCTGATTACAGTCACTATCCGATTGTCCGAAGACTCACGGTACTATCAGGTTTCAGCACATTTAGTGGATTTTCCTGCCAAATGTATACCTACGCCCTTCAACGTACTATTCCGTCAGTACGCAGACCTGTCACTACTTCGTCACCCCATCGCAGTAATCGCTAGTATAGGAATATTAACCTATCAGCCATCGGTATCTCCTTTCGGATTAACCTTAGGGCCCGACTAACCCTGATCCGATTAGCGTTGATCAGGAATCCTTGGTCTTTCGGTGTGCGGGTTTCTCACCCGCATTATCGTTACTTATGCCTACATTTTCTTTTCCAGCTGCTCCAACATATCTTACGATACATCTTCACAGCCACTGGAATGCTCCCCTACAAATAACGGCTTGCGCCGTTAGTCCATAGCTTCGGTAATATGCTTAATGCCCGATTATCATCCACGCCCGATCGCTCGACTAGTGAGCTGTTACGCACTCTTTAAATGAATGGCTGCTTCCAAGCCAACATCCTAGCTGTCAGAGCAATCAGACTTCGTTAGATCAACTTAGCATATATTTGGGGACCTTAGCTGATGGTCTGGGTTATTTCCCTCTTGGCACAGGACCTTAGCACCCTATGCCTCACTCCTGGATATATGTCATAGTATTCGGAGTTTGTCAGGATTTGGTAGGCGGTGAAGCCCCCTAGTCCAATCAGTAGCTCTACCTCTATGACACTCAACTCCAAGGCTGCCCCTAAAGGCATTTCGGGGAGTACGAGCTATCTCTCAGTTTGATTAGCCTTTCACCCCTACCCACAGCTCATCCAAGCACTTTTCAACGTAAACTGGTTCGGTCCTCCACT
>DASVJT010000139.1:0-7461 GCA_036385775.1 archaeon | reverse complement strand
GTTCGGCGACTACGGTGACGTCATCATCTATCGGCCGAATGGCGAACAGGTGACGCCAATCATACACCGAGCGATGTATTGGGTAAACGCTGGCGACCGTCTGCCAAACAATCAAACGGCTGCTCACGCCGGATTCATCACCAAGGGGGACCATAACCGAGACTATGATCAGCCGTTGCTCTATGGCGGATCGCCATTCATCGAACCAGTTAAGCCAGAGTGGATAATCGGTGTTGCACAACAACCTGCCATACCGTGGATCGGAAATTTGCGGCTCGCTCTTGATACCGTTATTAGTCCATTAATTACGATATCTCAAGAATACAAGAGTGTCTCAGTTTCCAGCCTGAGCGACAGCTTCGCTCTTTCCAGTTTGAACGCGTTGAGAGGCTGCGGAGGCTTTTAGCGGCTTCAAAACTCGCTTCAACGCCATTTTAGGCCAATTAGATACGCTTATATGTTACGTTTTAACATACACTTTGACTATGCCGCCATTTCTCACGATGGATGATCTCGACACACACGGACGAGTGGTCCTAGTTCGCGTCGACTTGAATTCACCTATTGGGCCCAATGGAGAAATTCTCGATGACATTCGTTTTCGCGGCCATATTCCTACTATTGACGCCTTAAAAGATGCAAAGACGGTGCTCCTCGCCCACCAGTCCCGGCCCGGGAAGCGAGATTTCACGACGATGAAGCAACACAGCGAGAAGCTTTCGTCGCTTCTCGGAAAAGATGTTGCCTATGTCGACGACATTTATGGACATAACGTCCGGCAATCAATACGAGAGATGGAAACGGGAGATATTACTCTTCTCGAAAACGTACGTTTTAGTTCGGAAGAGATGCTCAAGGCTCCCGTAGCAGATCTTGCTAAAACGCATCTTGTTACACAGCTATCCCTACTTTGTGATGTCTTTCTAAATGATGCGTTTGCAACAGCACACCGCGCACAGACTTCGGTTGTCGCTTTTCCGCAAGCCTTGACTTCAGGAGCAGGGAAATTATTAGAGCGAGAGGTCGAAATGCTCACAAAAGCCCTGACAACTTCTCAGCGGCCGCGCCTGTTCATGCTCGGAGGGACGAAAGCGGATGACAGTATCAAAGTCATTGAGCACGTTCTCGCTAAAGGAAGTGCTGACAAAGTGCTCGTTTCGGGCCTTGTAGCGAATATCTTTTTAGCTGCAGGAGGAGTTGACATAGGACCTCCAAGCCTCGAATACATTAGATCTTCTGGATACGGTACTTATGTCGAAATTTGTAAAAGATTGCTGGATAGCTACGACGGTAAAATAGTAACACCGCTTGACGTGGCTTTAAATGACAATGGAAAACGTTTAGAGACACCAATTTCAGCGTTGCCAAAATCCTATCCAATATACGATATCGGCATAGAAACAATCGTAGCATATTCAACAGAACTCAAAGCGGCAGGTACCGTTGTGATTAACGGCCCTGCCGGAGTGTTCGAACAAAAGGCGTTTGCCCTAGGAACCGATGAGACTTTAAAAGCAGCAGCTCAATCAAAATTTTCTATACTAGGCGGTGGCCACATCGCCGCCGCAGCACGAAACATTGGTATTGATAAGCATATCACGCACATTTCAACTGGGGGCGGAGCGTGCATAAATTTCTTAGCTGGAGAGACCTTGCCCGGGATTCAAGCGCTCATTGACGCGAGTGCATTCGAATGAGTATGTTAACCGCCCCGTTCGTAAATCCAACGCCCTATAGCTAACATCAAAAACGTATAAGTATCGGCGGACCTAAGTAAAATCGCTCAAAGCGCCTCGGTGGCTCAGCCTGGAAGAGCGATTGACTTGTAACTATACACGCAAAAGTTGCGTCGGAATGCGTCAGGTGCTAAAGATTGCGGGGCAAGGTATCAATAGGTCGGGGGTTCAAATCCCTCCCGAGGCTTTTTCTTTCATGCAGCAAGCGCAGACGTGAGACTCCTCAGCGTTGGCCTGTGAGAATGCGCTGGATGGATACAACGATCACGTGATTATGCCGAACGTTCTGGTTATGCTAAAATGATGTCCATAACAACGCTGACGGTTCCAGAGGCTTGGTATAAAGCAGTCAGACATATCATGGAATTTGGCAACGTGGTGGATACCGAGTACGAAGTTAAAGCGCGCCAGATCCTAATGGGAATGATACAAATCGACAAGCCTACCCTAGGTTGGCATAAAGGTGATACTTTTTGTTCGAAGGCTCGGGTAGATGAATATAAAAAACAGTTCGATCGCGCTTACTTACATCAACATCACTTCGAATACACGTATTTGGAGCGACTCGTAGAGGGGCATGGAATCGATCAGTTAGATTGGATGAAAAACCAGTTACTAAAAAAACGAGTCGGATCGAAGCGTATTCAGGCAATTACGTGGATCCCACAAATTGACTGTCAAAAGGACGAGGATCAACCGTGCTTTCAGAGAATATGGGTTTACCTACACAGCAATGAGAGGCTTGACGTCCACATAATGTACCGAAGTTGGGACATTTTTCAAGCATATGAAGCTAACATTAATGCATTTATTTCCCTCGTTAAAAAAGAGCTTTTGGAACCTACCGGACTGAAGATGGGGACGTTATGCACAGTTGGCAACTCGATGCATATCTATGATTACAACTGGGATGAGGCTCAAAACCTCCTTGAAAAGTATAAGAAATAGCGCTTTGTTAGCGACTAGTTGAACAAACAAGACTGATTTCGGCTTAAATGGGTTCTGGGGAGAAACCGACGGCGGACGACCACTTATAAACGCTCCGAAATCCACTTGACTGTTTCAGGGCGTTTGTCACCAACAATTCGCGGCGAGCGAAATCATTAAAAATTGAAAAAGCTCAACTTTTGTTTAGCTAGAAAGCTATCCTGATGCTAAACGAGATACTATTAATATTTAAAAAAAAGATATGTCAGCTAAGTTAAAAAAGATTCACATTTTATATATATTTAATAGCGACTAACTAAAATTGAGATACAGGGACCAGTTCCTTTTAAGCTGAATGAAGCTGTAAACGCCAGTTGACACATTGTCCCTCGTTATAACACAATTATTTGATTGCCAGAACACGGAGTGAATCATGACCCTAATTGATCGTGCAAAACAAGGAATTATCACTGACGAGATGGTGACCGTCGCCTCTAATGAGGGGGTGACACCCGAATTTATCTGCCGGGGGATTGCGAACGGACAGATCGTAATTCCGATAAGTCCATATCGGGAGACTAAACCGATCGGCATAGGAAAAGGGCTTAAAACTAAGGTAAACGCTTCGGTAGGTACCTCTTCAGACATTGATGATATTGAGCTCGAAGTCGAAAAAACAAAGGTTGCTGAGGCTTCGGGAGCTGACTCTTTAATGGAGCTTTCCACCGCCGGCGACTTCTACGAAATTAGAAGGAGGGTGATCGAAGCTACTTCCCTATCCGTAGGCAGCGTTCCACTCTATCAGGCGTTTATTGAAGCTGCACGGGAGTCCGGCTCAATCGTTGATATGCGAGAGGACGATCTCTTTAGAGTGACCGAAGAGCAAGCAAAGCTCGGTACGAACTTCATGGCGATTCATACCGGAATAAACTGGGTCACGCTCGACAGGCTGAGGGCTCAGGGACGGCACGCTGGCCTCTGCTCGAGAGGCGGCGCTCTAATGTCAGCGTGGATGGCTCATAATGAGAAAGAGAACCCACTATTCAGCGAGTTTGAGTACCTTCTTGAAATCCTCAAGCGACACGAAGTGACCCTCAGCATGGGAAACGGTATGCGGGCAGGCGCAGTGCATGATTCTACGGATAGGGCCCAGATTCAAGAGCTAGTAATAAATGCCGAGCTCTCTGACAAAGCACACGAATTTGGTGTTCAAACGATCGTTGAAGGCCCAGGGCACATACCTGTTGATGAGATTCAGGCTAATGTGGTGCTGCAAAAGCGGTTGACCAGAGAGAAGCCTTTCTACATGCTCGGTCCACTCGTAACTGACATAGCACCAGGTTATGACAACATTGTAGCCGCGATCGGAGCAGCTCTATCGTCTTCTTATGGCGCTGATTTCATCTGCTATGTTACGCCAGCAGAACACCTTGCATTGCCGTTTGCAGAAGACGTGCGCGTAGGAGTCATGTCTGCGAGGATTGCTGCTCATATCGGGGACATGGTAAAGCTTGGCGACAGGAACGACGATTTAAAGATGGCGCAAGCGCGCAACGAAGTAGATTGGGCGAAACAATTTAAAGTCGCAATAGACCCGCAAACTGCAATGAATATTCGTAAGGAACGAATGCCCTCAGATACAAATACTTGTACTATGTGTGGCGAGTTCTGCGCCTATAAAATCGTAAAGGAGTACTTCGAATTATGATAAGCCGGCTATAGCACGCTGGCGTACTTTAAAGCTACAGCTCGTCATGTGGAATTGGGAGTTTACGAGTGCACGGGGGCACGCTTCAAAGTGTTCGCGCAATTCTGAACCACACACTGAGTTACACGCTATACGTATAATCAGATTTGTTGCTA
Source organism: archaeon (assembly GCA_036385775.1). Lineage (GTDB taxonomy): Archaea > Halobacteriota > Bog-38 > Methanoflorentales > Methanoflorentaceae > Methanoflorens. The sequence continues at coordinate 2,935 of DASVJT010000139.1, read as the reverse complement.
ATTAGACAAGCATCACAATAGTTCCAAATATTTGAGGCCTTCGACAACGCCAAGGCCATACTGCTCTTCTGCGATGTAATCCGCAGCCGCCCGCGCTTTAGGGTCCGCGTTACCGACTGCGATCCCCTTCCCCGCTATCTCTAACATTTCAACATCATTTTCGGCGTCACCAAACGCTGCAAATTCGTCGACGGCGATGTCAAGCATTTGCGCAACTCCAATGAGGCCTATGCCTTTGTTAACGTTTGCATCTTTTATGTGGAGAGCAAATCCCGAATCGACGACGTTAACGCCTTCACAGCACTGATCTACAATCTTGCGAAGCGATTTGACGTCGGAGGTCGTTAAGTTATCTTTACTATAAGCAATCTCAGTAACGCGCTCTTTGGCGTCGATCCGCAGTAGATTGAACTCGCTGCTGCCCTCGATTTCTTGGGCCGCTCGACTACACGCAGCAATACTCCCAGTAATAAGCTTAGATTTGCCGACAGCCACGATACCCCCGTTTTCGGCGATCACACCCGAGCTGTTTCCGATTATGATCGCTAGCGCATCTGCAAAACACAAAACATTGCCTGTCGCTAAAACAACGGGGACCGACAATTGTCGAATGGCTCGAACAGCTGTAAGATCCAAGGACCGATCAGGGAAGGTTAATGTGCCATCTATATCAAACGCTACAGCTTTAATCAAAGTACCCCTTTCATGGTGGCGCAGGACAACTTAGGAATGCTTGAGTTTTCTCTCGTTTAGTCACGTATTCCTTCTGACTCCACCGAAAATATCGCTTCACCTTCAGCAAGGTTGGGAGAGTCTACAAGGCGTGCTATACGTTTGCCACCTTTCGATTTTCTGAAATATAACCTGAAGGTTGCCGTATGGCCCAATATATGGCCACCGATTGGTCGCGTCGGATCGCCAAAGAAGGCATCAGGTTTTGATTGAACTTGATTCGTGACGAGCACGACTGCGTTGTTTAACGTTCCAAAACGCATAAGGTCGTGCAGATGCTTGTTTAGTTTTTGTTGTCTATCTGCAAGCGTACCCCTACCGACATACTCAGCCCTAAAATGGGCTGTAAGAGAATCTACGATGAGGAGTTTTACAGGGAGCTCAGTCGCTTTAAGCTGTTCTGATAACTCACTCGCCGCTTCGACTAACAATATTTGGTGATTGGAATTATGTGCCCGTGCGACGTGAATATTTCTTAACATGCCTTCGGGATCGAGACCGAGACCTCCTGCGATCTGGCTGATGCGTTCCGGCCTAAAAGTGTTCTCGGTGTCAATCAATATGCACGATCCATCAAGGCCACCGCGTTCGTTACCGAGCTGAACGTTGACCGCAAGCTGATGTGCAACTTGGGTCTTTCCAGAGCCAAATTCCCCATAGAACTCAGTTATTGCTTGGGTTTCAATACCTCCTCCAAGCAGATTATCAAAAGCCTCACTTCCGGTTTTAAGTTTGCCGACGTGCTTCCTTCTTTCAAGAATCACGTCGCCAGTCTCAAAACCGCCAATGTCTGCAGCTTGGCGCGCCGCTATTATGATCTTGGATGCGGTTGCCTCACCGAGATCTGCTGCGTTTGATAACTCCGAAGGGGATGCTACAGCAACTGCTTCCACTGAGTTAAAACCGGCTTCCCTCAACTTCTCTGCGGTAGCAGGGCCTACACCTGGCAGGTCTTCGATACTAAAACCATCGATTTCTTCTAATTCTTCCATCTACCTACCTCTCTTTTTCCGTCGCAACCCTTGGAGAGTCGTACACGCTAATTACTTGTACCCTATAAAGGCTTATGAGTGTAGAGCGAAAGTGTTTATCGCGTCTCCGCCTTCTGGTTCGCGGACTAAAGCTCTTCAAGTCTTCTCTTGATCACCGTAAGTTTTCGTGAGGCCACGTCCTGCGGCGTTTTTGATACGCTTTTAGCCGTAAACTTGTCATTCGTTCTGACACCAACGACCGTAACCTCATCCCCAACGTCCAGTGTTACGTTACTAAATGCCTTGTCAAAAGTCTCGTAATCGATCCCATTGTCGACGCACACAGCCGCCCCCGATGAGATCACCGTACCAGTAATGCCCCCCTCAGTACTTTCTTGCGGCGTGGTATTCTGGCTTGGCGCCTGGTCCGCCTTACCTGCTAAACTAAGACCGCTTCTCCAATCAACACTCAGTTCGAGTTGATTTTCAAAGCCGTTTTTCGGAGTGCAGTTGCGCAATATGACACTACCGTGGGTATCCTCTTCAGTTATAGCAATCGCCTTTTCGCCCCAGAGGGCGGCTCTTATCTCACCAGTATCGTCCTTTAGCACGATGTTTCTAACTTGTCCTGCACTGCCATTGTTTCTAGTGAATTCGCGGAGAGAACCGACATTCTCAATAACTCCTTCAACCGTGCACGAGGCGCCCGCTTTGACCTCACGAATAAGTGTGATTTGCTCAACAAATTCAACACTTTTTGTTCCTTTTAGGAGCGATCCGCGGCTGCCCACATGCAATTCGAGCCGTTCATAACGCTCTCGAGTGTACCCGTTTTTAATGTCAACGACGTCGCCAGAAACAAAATCAATGACGTTGTCTGCCATATCATCCCAAAGCGTTACTCGCACACTTCCCGTTTCGTCGCCTATCGTGATGTTCGAAACTTTTCCAACAGAGCCATCGCGCTTTGTAAAAGTGCGTACAGATCCGACCTCGAGTACAACCCCACTCATTTCGACCGCATTGAGCCCTGGCAAAAGGTCAGCGATCTTCTCTTTATCCTTAGAGGGGGCTACTTCTGTGTTTGGTATTGATTCATCTACTTCAATTTCTCTCGCGTTTACTTCTAAGCCATAAGGCCCTTCCTTGACGACGCCCCCAATCTTAAGGGTCTGTCCAATCTGAAGCTCTTCAACATGTTTTGCAAGATCGTTCCATAAAACTACGCGAAT
>DASVJT010000138.1:0-3765 GCA_036385775.1 archaeon | reverse complement strand
TGTGCTGTGTAGGATCTAAATGCTGCTGGATCGAGAGCTGCACGACGGGGACATCAGCATTGGGGTACATGAGCATCAGCGGCACCCATGCTCCGTGATCAAGGCCACGATGGTCGTCAAGCTCGCAGCTCAAGCCCGCCTTATGAAGAAGATCGGCCACCCGCGCAGCAAGGTCTGGTGAACCGCGCGCGTTGTACCGCAGCCCGTAGAGTTCAGCGGGGAACCCGTAAAAATCATGGATTGTTTCGGGCGCTTCCACGGCGTTAACCGTTGGCCTTGACGTATTCCAGTGGGCAGATATGCAAAGCACCGCTTCGGCGTTCGGGTATCGGTCGCCGAGCGTAGCAAGGAACTCACGCGCCGGGACATTCTCGAGAGGCAGTGTGGGGGCGCCGTGCGATACAAATAGAGTCTGCAGTGAGTCTGTAGACATAGCTCTTACTCAAACTACTAAAGTGGTCTCTTTCCTTAAGTACGTATAACGGTACCGTCGAATTTCATTATGAATTCAAAAGAGGTGCGCTCACATGAGCCCAATCTGTTTCATGAGCCCTACCAAATCGTAGAAAAGCTTCTCTTGGACGATCTCACCTTTCTCGTTCCAATGCGCGACCGTACAAAACTCAACCTCAAAACTCTTTTTCGTCGGTTGAATCATCGTCCCGTCAGGACCCGGCATGGGACCACTCATTGTGCCGGTGAACTTGGCTACTGAACACGTCCAGTCGCCTTCGCCGATCAGCACCTTATATGGATCGTTCCCAACGTGGTTGTCGGGGAACGTCTTGAAGAACTGCTCGGCCTCCTCTTGGTGCGAGCGCTGTCCTCTCGTCGGCTCTGGCTGGCCCGGCCAATATACCGCGACTTCTTCGTGGTGCCGTTTGTTGAACGTTTCCCATTCCTGGCTGTTCCACGCGTCATCCAACGTTTTCATTAATCGCTTGTTTTCTTCAACGCTGATCGAAACCACCCTCCATAACAGTGTTATGTATAACTTAGGTGTGCAGAAGCTAAATAGGTATCCTCAGTTCTTGTAGTCCATAGCCTAACCGAGGCTTGAGCTATATATGACAGCTGGCTAGTTCAAAACAGTACTTTTATACTCCGATACACTTTAATTACAAATCACTAAACAAGAGGTGGAACAATGACAGAAGATGATAAGAACGAAACCATAAAGTGCACCGTATCGTGCCCTGAGTGTGGTGCTGAGATGATCTGCACGCACGAAGACTCAAAACACGAAGAGAAGCACAGGTGTGAAAAGGGCCACGTGTGGGCCTGAAGAAAGCTGTACTGGAAGGATACGCCTCCCTTCCTCCTTTTTTTGCGCTCTCAGCTCTTCTTCGTGTGCTGAGGCTGAACAGATGGTAGAAGGCCCACAAAAAAGAACGAGAAAATACGCTGCCAAACTAGCGTTGCTTTTACATACTGACGTTCAGTCTGGCGACCAAGCTAAAACCGGGAAAATCCTGCGCTGAGTTCGTGCATGGCGACAGCCACCACAGTTGTAAACGCGGTGCGTTGAAGCTTATTTAGCAAACTCTGACTTGGCGTGCCATAGATATCGAGACTAGACAGAGTGATGCTCTTAGCCATCTTGGTAAAAGCGGGCTCCGTCACCTCTATGTGAAACTCAACTAAGGGCAAGCGCGGCGGTAAAGCTTCGAAATAGCTCAAGCAATGCTCAGGTTTACGCTGCAAGGCCCCCACCTGCAAGTGCTTATTACTGAATTCCTATCTTCTTCGCCCACGCGGTCATATCTGAGAGCTTCAGCACGGGATGTACCTTAACAATGCCCACGAGCCTAAACTGCTCTAGAGCAGTGTTCAAGGCTTCGTTGTCAGCGGCTTCCACAACCAAAAACCAAACGTTCCAGGTGCATCGGTGTAAGCCTCAGTAAGGGTTACGCCGGAGCGCTCTACATTTTCGACGAACTTGGCGATGAAATCCACGTCACGTCGTACAAGTCCTCCGGAACCAGTTGGAAAATCTGACCGCTCATACAGCATGGATGTAAGAGAACCTGGGCGACAACAACGACAAGAGCTTGGTTTTGAATGCTACCTTGCTTTAAATCGTTCATCGCGCTCTTTTGGAATCATCTTGATAGAGAGGAGGAACAGACCCAGCCCACGCTGTGGCGTCTCTATACTGACGAGGAGCTTGCCAAACCGTTTAATCAGCTACTTGCCGCCCAAAGCCATGAGGAAGCACAGGCAAACCTTGAGCTCATTTTTGCAGCCTCGAACGTCAATGATATTGTCGCGGAGTTTAACCACGTGGATGCGCGTGCGCTACCCAAGGAACAGCCGGATGCCCTCAAAGTTACTGAGCAAATACTCATCTCTGATGAGTAGAGTACGCTGAAATCGCAGCTGAGGTTGCCGTAAGGTTTTAATCAGCAAGTAAGGAGAGTCACTGCCTGAATAAAACAGGTTTTTATAATTGCGCGCAGCTAAATGGCATCTTTGTGCAATCCTACCGCCACCGGAATGATAAAGGCGAGAGGCCACATCAGCTCGGCAATCGGAATACTCACGAAAGCGACGCCTATCGAAGCAAGGAACACAATAGGGGGGCTTAAGTTCCTCCACATGTTAACTCGTGCCGCATCCACTCTTACCGTCTTTGCCAAAAGGCGATGGTGATGCGAAATATAGAACCATAACAAACTCAGAAGCAGGCCGATGAGTGCTAGGGTTGCTGCGTAGAGTATTGCTGCTATGAGCTGGTCGCCATACACGCTGAGCACTCCTGTCGGGAAGGGGATGAGCGCAATGAAAAGAAGAAAGAGCAGATTGAGCGAGGCGAGCCCGCGATCATAGCGCACGACGTAGTGGAAGGTACGCTGATGTGCCATCCAATACCCCCCAATCACAAGAAAGCTGAGTACATAACTGTAGAATTTGGGCGCAGTGGCGAGCAGTGCTGACGTCAATTCCGTCCCCGCTTCGCTTGGAAGTATGACCGGCACAGTGACATTCAAGACGAGCAACGTAATCGCAATAGCAAAGACCGCATCACTAAAGAACGTAAGGCGATCTAAAGCCCTTTGGTCATAATAGGCAAACTCTTCAGGTGAATCTACAATCTTCTTTTTTGCGGCCATACTTACTACCTTAAATGAAGCTGCAACCTGCTGGCTTAACCGTTATGCACTTCGAGCCTAGACGCTAAATCCAAACAATTCTTAAGCCCGGATAAATCGTGATTCCAATAACCGAATACGTCCGCTACGTTTGACATCTCTCCGATTCGACGCGCCCAGTAGTCTAGTTCTTCTGGCGAGTAAACGTCTAGATTCCCACCGCGCGAGTGCCATCTGATATAAGCAAAATTCTTAAAGCACTCGATGTTGTTGTCAAAGTGTGCACCGAGCATAACCAAAGCCATATTGCTATGCTCTCGAAACCGGTCAAAAACGTCGTCACTAAACCAAGAATCATGACGAAATTCAAAAGCAAAACGATGATCCGGCAAGAATGAAAGAAACTCGTCTAGACGGTCTATATCTTTTTTAAAGCTTGCAGCAAGTCCTACGAGAATCGGACCCAGCTTGTGTTCCAATACCTCACATATCTCGAAGAAGTCGCTGAGAGCGATGCGTGTTTCGTGCAGTCTCTTAGTATGTGTGATATACCTGTTCATCTTTACAGAAAACACAAAGTCGTCAGGAGTGGCGTCGAACCATTTTTTTAGCTGACCTTCCTTCGGAAATCGGTAAAACGTCGAATTGACTTCGACTGAGTGGAAGAATCGCG
>DASVJT010000137.1:0-12392 GCA_036385775.1 archaeon | reverse complement strand
AAGGTCCTAAAAATGGCTATTAATCTGGATAAAGCTGGAGAGAAGATTATGAAAGTGTTACGCGGAAACGTGGCCGACAATAAGTTCCAGCATAAGGACGATGTCGCGTGGTGGATGCGTCGCTTTGAAGCGCTCTGTACGACCGAAGCGGACGCCGTTGTACGAAAAGCGATGGCGAAGCTTAACGAAGCGGTCGCCCTGCGTGATGAAGGTATTAACTTAGTCGAGCAGTTAGATCGAGATATTAGCGAGGCGGAAAGCGAAATAACGCGGCTGGGTGGAGCGGCGTTTATCGAAAAATCAGAACCGATGATGGAAGAGCTAAAAGTATATTTCGATAATTTGTACGAATCGCTCAAGCGCTCGCGGCCCGAAGAGGTAACGCTCGCGGCCCGAAGAGGAAGAAAAATACAATAACAAACATAGAAAAAACGCCCTATCACGTTAAGGCGCCTTTTCTACTTGCTCAGGCAGCGGATGCTAGTAAAACCGCTACTACACTTCAGAAACCCGTGCTAGGAAGACCCTGCACAACTGCATTGAATTTTGGCACCGAAACGTCATACGGTGTTTTTTATTTCTCCTGCTTTTTTGAAGCTAACTTATATCTATTGTTTAGCTCACGTACATTGTGATCGTGATGACCACGGACGAAGAATTCACTAGCCGCTTGATCGGTTTCGGGCTTAGCGAAAAAGAGGCACAGACGTATCTTCACCTCCTCAAATACGGCCCCAAGACGCCCTCGCCTCTCGCCAAATCGCTGCATACATATCGGGAGGACGTGCACCGCACCCTCACGAGCCTCATCGAAAAGGGTATGGTACGTCCATCGCTCGAATCGCCAACGACCTACACCGCGGTATACCTCGAAACTGCGCTAGAATCCGCTCTCAAAAAGCAGGAGAGCGAGCTACGAGAGATGGAAGTGCGAAAGCGCGAGCTGCAAGAGCTAGCGAAACAGCAGCAGCTGTCCAGCCCCTCTGATGAGGCGGGCACGTTTAAGATACTTAAGACTGTCAAGGAGATTATCAGCACCGCGATACCTATCATCCAATCAACGGAACAAGAGTTCCTGTGGATAGCGCCGAAATCAGCGCTATTGTCAGCCTCCATGTTCGGTGTCAACGACGTCGTCCAAGAACTTACGAAACGTGGAGGGAAGACACGGGGTATAACGGACGTTACATACGACACGATATCGCTCGTGCAAGAGGTCTTGGATGTCGGCGAAGAGGTACATCACTTTAACGGGTACAGTGGGCTGTTCTATACAGTCTTTGACAGGAAGCATTGTATCAGTGCCATTAACATTGACATAAGGCATCACAAACTAGGTGAGCCAGCTACCATGCTCTACACCAATGACCCGGTGTACGGTCGTTATCTGATCTCTACTTTTGAGTTGTTGTGGCAGCAGTCTGCTCCGGCAGAACAACGGATACAAGAGTTATTGAAGCAAGGCCCCTCACAAATTTAGAGCAGGTCGTGAGCCTGCCTTGCATGCGGATTTTGTCATGTTCTGAAAGCACATCTATAACTTGCTTCTACTAGTGAACTGCCGTTGTGGTTAGAAAAATTAACGTATCAAACGACATTGGCATAAACAAAAATATTTATCGTGACCTAGAGGCTTTTTTGTCTAAAATAGTGAGATCTCAAATGAAACTTTGGCCGCAGAAGGTGGAAACGGGTGTTGTTAGTCTTGATTGTTGCCTTCGTCACAATATTAGCGATTTTAGCGGCTGTAGGTGTGTACGCTATTTCTGCCGTGAACAAGGACGTTGTGAGTGGAGTAAATGTTATAAATCCTAACGGAAACAAGAGGGCACTCGTGGCGTACCAAGAGGGATAACTGCTTTTCCAAAGGATATATCACATGCGTTCGCGAACGGATTGGCAGAGAGGGGGTGGAGAGTGAAGATCACCACCGCAAGTCGCAGGCCCCCTTTAACCTCTCAAAGTACAGTCTCCTCGTTGTGGGCACTCCCGCTATCGGAGGCCCAGGACAGGCTGTCGTTCTCTACATCGATAGGGTGGGTGATATTCATGGAATTAACACGGCGACCATAGCTGTTGGAGGCGGCTCCCCAGAAAGAAGCGCAGATGCCATTAATAAGCAAGTGCGCGCCCCAAACGGCACTGTGGTAAAGTCACCAGCCCAGTCCAACTTGAGTACTCTTATTGGCGTGGTTCCAAGTGTGGGAAACGGATCTCAGGCGTACGTCGCCCAACAAGCAGGAACACAGATCCCTCCGTAGAGATGGGTCAATTCTACCACAGTGACCTAATGCCACTTCCCCCTTGACAATCGTTAATATAAGCGTTTTTACAAGGTTATCCCTCCAATCCACCATTCTGAAAGAAAAGCAGTAACCTCAGTAGGCAACCCCTTAAATTTTCCGAAAGGTTCCGAAAGGAAAAGCATAACAGACAAGTGACCGACAAAGTTAGAAAGCGGCTTAAGTAGTTGGGAAGTAAGGGTAACATGTACAACAGATACGGTTGTACAGTTGTTTTATTTTTAAGGTAAAAATGAAAGATGGAACGACAGAGGAGCACAAGCCAAAAGAGACCAGCTCTCTCACAGGTCAAGAAGCTTTGATATATGAAATAGAAAGAGCGTGCGGCCAATTAAACAAGCTTAAGGGATTACAACTAAACGAGCCGCTTTTTCGAGCAGTGGCTGCTGAAATAAGGGCTCATATGGATCACTTAGGGCTAAGCTTGATCGAATTAACGGAACCTTGCGGATAACGACCCGAAACTTAGTATCGTTCAGCTGCAAAACTCATCTCGCGGCGAGGGCGGCGGTACAGTTCGCAATAGTAAGGGATACGGTCCTGGCCCTGGCGTAGATCACATTTGATATATTGCTTACAGCTTACGCAGTAGGTCATAGTCAATAGTAGAAAAAGAAGCACCAATTACCTAACCGATGCGTATCGTGAAAGTAAGTATCTTTTAGAGGAGCTAAAAACGCTTTTCACTAAAGTCTTTTATATCGGGTTTACCCTTCGAGAGCCTCTTATTTTGGTGTTTGTCGTAGCAGGCCACGATATAGTCCCAATAAGCTTCTAAGACCGCGTCGTCGGTGAAACACTTACTGACGGCTTTGGTGTTGCAGTCGGTGTTAGACTCGGGGATGGACTCGGTGAAGGACTTGGAGATGGGCTAAGCGATGGACTTGGAGAGGGTCTAGCCGACGGACTTGGAGAGGGTCTAGCCGACGGACTTGGTGAAGGACTTGGTGAAGGACTTGGAGATGGCGACGGCTTTGGTGTAGGTTTTGGTATAACTAGCAGCACACCTGCCCCTTTTGACCCAGCATAATCAGCGTTGCCCTTATACTCTACAACAATGCGATGCTCTCCTGTGGCCAACGCCGAGACGTCGTTTACCGAAAGGTTGTACACGGCAAAACCGAAATATGTGGAGCTTTGCCCAAGAGGTTTACCATCAAGGTACCAATAGACTACTTGATCATTTAGGCCGAGTCCGTTAGAGGTGTTCAAAACGCAGGAAAGAGACGTATTGTAACCGATCATCGCCTCAACCGATCTTACCACGACCAAGGAGTTTGCGAGAGGTGACGTCGTTTCATTAATGATTTGCCCTCCCCCTAAACAACCACACGTAAGCAGCACAACTAGAATAAGGGCAATTGCCGAAATAGGCGCTTTTTGCCGCATGGATTACTATTTATTTTGCTCCTTTCATATAAAGCGATTTTCGCTATCATGTAGGGGCAGCACAAGCGACTAAACTAGATCCATCGCAAGCGCCGCCGGTCCGTGTTACGCTCACCGAACCACAAACGTAACAGAGCGCTATGATCATATCAGCTTTTGACGGTCCCTTCAGCCCCAAACGTGAGGGATCCGGCTTTGTGATCTAAGCTCCAATCGCCTCCCCTCATCTCGCTTCGAGTTGCAGATGTATTTGCACCTATATTCGTTTACACAAAGTAGTTAATAATTACCCAAGGTGGCAGTGACCGTTGATTTATGCAGCATTTTGTGCAACCACCAAGAACTGCGCTACAAACTGTGAAGGCTCGTAGGTGTAGTTGCCGAGGTAGTCAATCGTCAATGTGTGCCATCCCAGACTCAACTGGCTGGTGTCACGTGCGTAGAGATACAAGCCTCCCGCGCCACCTGCGAGACCGCTCGGACAACCTTGCCAATATTCAGGTTGTGGTTTAGTGATTTCCCAAGCTCCCCCAGCCGCTTGATTGTCTATATAGTAGTTCGCCGCTCCACAAGGGTGCGTCCCATCTGCGGCATCGACCCAATATCGGACTTGTTGTTCCGACCCTTGTGCGACCGTATAATTCTGGGGGTCTTCAAGCCATAGCGCAGGCATCCCCATGTATCCTGCCCACACGTGAATAACTGTGGCAATTTTGGCCGATGTGGGTGTTGGCGTTGGGCTGACAATTGATGCTGAAGCAGTTGGATTTGCTGATGCAGATACTGATGTTGAAGTCGTCGAATTATTCACCTGCTCGGAAGTCGGCCCTGGAATCTGATTGCCCGTACAGCCCGAGGCAAGCACCGCAGCAGCTAATAATAAGACGATTGTCCCATATGCGATTCGCTTCATAATTTGTCGCTTATTTATCGCAGTAGTTAGCTAATAAAGTTATCTCTCTTGTCTATTCTATTTTTTGTGGCTCAAAAACCCCAAAAAACTACCTTTAGCCTCCAGCCAAATAGACGTTATTAAAAGCTCTAAACTCGAAAAAAAGAACGAGGGGGGCCGATTTCAGGCCCCCACCTCACTCTATGCTTGTGTTCTGACGATTTCAGTGGCAGACTCCGCTACACACTTGGCGCATGTGGTAGTGTCAGCTTCTCCCTTGACACATCCGGAATGGAGATCATACTGGCAGTAGTTGTTCAACACAATTTCGTTCAGTTGCTCAGCGTTCATTTTTGTTTACCCCCTTTAGTGTTTTGACAGCAAGGACTTCCTTACTCCCAATAGGACCCCCGACAAGTAGCTATCTAAACCCGCGTGAAGTAAAGTTCGCGTGCGAGAGCGTGACACGGGATTTGCGTCACGATAAAGCAATATCGCTTAAACGAAGTGTTTTTGAATCTGACATGCTTAAACGAAAATTACTGTTTTAGATGCAGTTAGAAAACGCTTTACCCTTCAGTTTTTGATGTCAACTGCACCCTTCGGAAGCCTTTTCTTTGGCGTTGAGCTCAAGAACAAGAGATCCGCATTGATAGTGTGGAGAAAGACAAAATAGTGAGAACTGCCAATTTACTTTTTTGTTATGGCAGAACAGTATTGTAAAAGATGTAGCAAGAAACTGAGTTTTTTAAACACGCCACGTCATCCTAATGACATATGTAACGACTGTTTCACGGAAGAAAACAAGCGTTACTGCAAAGAATGTGGAAAGGCAGTAAGCATCTTTAATTTAACAGCTTATAAGGGATATTTATGTCCTGACTGCGATTCGGAACATGAGTGCCAAACTGGGGACGAGACTTAGTATAGGTATTTGCTGGACAGCTTGTGGACGGCATTTTTCCTGCCCTTTTAATCCAAAACATTCGCCGATTGCGGTGCATACGCAGTAAATAAACGGCTGAAACGTCGGATTTCCTACAAAGAGTGACTTCGATGAAACAATGGTACGAAGAAATGTTTGAAAATTCTGGAAAGAAGTACGATCAGGACCTGAAGGAATGGTATGATAGACAATTTGAAGACTACTATCTGCTGAGTTTTTGGATCGTTGACTCAGAAAAACCAGTCGCTCGTTTTAAAAAGCCATTCCCCGGCCAGGAGTATACTTCTGATACGGCAAAAGATGAGGTTTAAAAAAACGACGACCCTTCGGCCCAAGTAAACATCGCAAATTAAAGCAGGAAGCGGAAGTTAAAGAGACGTTAATTAATTGTCATTGAGCCGACAACCCGGAGTTTACCGCCTTCGAGATAATGGAGTACGACGCTGGCGCCAGGGGAATAGACCAGCGCCTTTTCCATGGAAATGGTCATGACTGGTTTCCGCCAGTCTCCTTCGACCACTATCTTTTCAAGCCGGGTTGGGAGGAACTGCATCCAGTGCCCGATATAGAGCACCATGCCTTCTTTGAGCGGGGCCGGCCAGTACTTCACCAGCTGAGCTTCCCCATTGATGGTTGTCGCATACTGTACTGCTGGATCGGTCGTAAGGACAAAGCCGCGGTCAAGGTCTTTAGACTCGATATTCTTCAAGGCAAGGCCAATCCGGTCCCCAGTGACTGCAAACTCGGCATAATCATCATGTTTCTGGATGGAGCGGATCTGGGCGGTCTTTGAGGTCGGGAGAACCTTAACCGTCTCATGCTTTTTGATGCAGCCCTGTGCAACGGAACCGAGGACCACCATACCGACACCTTTGACGTGAAAATGAGCGTCCACCGGCACAACCCCTTTTCCCACACTTTCGTGGGCCTTTTGATGGGCGGTCTGTTTCACCGAGATAGCGATCATCTTCTCTCGAAGGCCGATCATATCCTCTTCGAGGACTTCGTAATGCTCGAGCACCGTGCCTGTAATCAGTGATGCGATCTGGTCCAGGGAGATGTAGTTCTTAAGGATGAGGTACCCATCGGACTTTCCTGCGCACTCGAGCATCATCACGCATTCGCCGAACGTTGCACTGAGCTCATCGACCACGAGGATAATGCGGTCTGATAGAGAGACCGCATAGAAAAGCGAGGAGAGTTTCTCTGGGTACCGCGTCGGCTCGATGAAGGTAACCGTTGCTTCGCCCCTTTTCAAGTTATAAAAGGTGATATCAGATGTCGTGCCCTTTTTCCCTAGATCCTTTGCATAGTCCGGGGGGGCAAGAACCGCCACCGTGAGATTAGACATACGGGCTACGAATTGTCTTTGATAGGATATGAGTGTTTATCTAATCTGATTAAGAGATGCGTTTAAACAACGAAGGATACGATCGAAAGAATGAATAAGCTGCTGATCAATTTAAAGAGGTTGCACTTCAGTTCTCTTTTTGTCGAAAGGTGAGACGGGAAGATAGAGTGAAAGGACGTGGCAGGGGCTGAGGCGTCGATTTTTATATATATCCGACTGACTCAGTTGAACGAAAAGTACTATTGGATGCGCTTAAGGATTTAGTTGTTTAGAATCGTTTCGGATAGCTCGCAAATACAAGGTTAATTCGGTTACCTCGATGAATCGTATGAAAGATGAGACGCTCTCTCTGATAGTTATTGCCTTTATCGTAATTAGTGGAGTCTCTTGGGCCATCTTCGCAGGCATCTCTTTTATCCTATTTTTGCCATTAGAGATCTTGGCGGGTGTGTTTTTAGTTGCTATTGCTGCAGCTGTTGCTGCTATAGCTCTCGCTATTTTTGCTATTAGGAAGCAAGAAAGAAGATACCAAAATGAGGAAAGAAAGGAGGCTGCGCAGCCATAAAAAATCGGCTCAGTTGAACGGAAGGCGTTATTAGATGCGCTTAAAGGTTTAGTGGTATGAAGAGATAGAATGAACTTGAGAACTAAATTAAAAACGGCTTTGATGATAACCTCCTCGCAGGGCTTGTAGTAGGTGGGCAGCTACCCCTAGTTTTTCATGCCGAGTTTATCCTTCGAGGGCCCCTTATTTTGGTTTTTTTAGCTCAAAACGTGACGGTATGATGCTGCAAGCATGTGTTTCTTCAAACAGGAGCCTTTATAATAACTGCTGATACTTCTTAGGCGTTTTATAACGTTTGTGAGGCACGTATGTCAAACTCAAAATTAGCGGTATGTGTAACCATCATAGCCGCTTTAATCATCGGCACATGTGGTTGCACGTCATCATCGAATCCGACGACGTCTCCCGGTTCTCCAACTCCGTCAAGTTCTTACACTCCGTTAGGATCGCTCGCGGCTGACAACTTAGCTAGCGCTATTAACGACCGCTACAAAGCGCTGAACTACACGGTAAATACTCCGTTTACGATGACCAAGAACAATGACACGATTACATATCGCGGCGTTGTAACGGACCCTTCACAGTTTATAGGGCCCCATCAAAGGAATGTTACCATAGTGTTAACGCTAAACAACGCGACAGCAAACGCCACCCTCAACGATACGATCAGACAACTACAAGCCCAAGGCTTTAACAGTTCTCCAGACCCTCGCAACGGAACTCTTACAACCACCAGTAAAGATTATTGGATGGGTTTCCGAGGGCCTGCGATCGTGGGTGATGTGTCGACGGAACAAGTCCAAGTCAACGTGGTAGATCTGGGAAAATGCGGCGCCCCGCATTTGGAGGGTAGGGGCTTTCAAATGGAATCTTTACCTATTAGCTTTGTGTGTGACAGGTACTATGAGGTAATTACAGATCTCCAAACGCGGGCAGCTACATAAGGAGGTGCGCATTTTTCAGCATCATCGTGGGCAATCAATCAGGTAATTACCGAAATTACCAAAATATGGTCAGTCATGTCTTCTGACGACGAGTTCGCCTACCGTTTAATTGGATTCGGGCTCAGCGAAAAAGTAGCACAGACCTATCTTTACTTGCTGAAGTACGGCCCCAAGACGCCGTCGCCTCTCGCCAAATCGCTGCATACATATCGCGAGGACGTGCACCGCACCCGCACGAGCCTTATCGAAAAGGGTATGGTACTTCCATCTCGCGAATCGCCAACGATCTACACTGCAGTCGAAATAGAAAGAAAAATATTATATAGACATAGAAGGTGGTCAGACCGCTTGAAATTCTATCTTCATGCCAGGGGGTTTCCAGATCGTAACCAATGATTCCCAAAGGAGAATGATGTGCCAGCCCCTTTAAATGGAATCGCGAGCCGCAACCAACTGCAGGACCGCTTTCGGCAGGCGATAAGCGGCCCTCTCGGTCAGGCGCAGCAAATAGGCTCAGCGGATATCGTTGTGGGGATTCCCTTCTTCAATGAAGCGGACTCGATTGGTCACGTGTTGAAGACGGCCGTCCAGGGACTGGATCAATATTATCCCGATGCGAAATCGGTTATCGTGGCCGTCGGGTCCCCGGCGGGTGGGAAAGCACTCGAGGCCATCAACTCCACTCGTCTGAGGGAGGAATCCCTTGTGAAGCAGATCGCCTTCACATTCGAAGATGACCTACTGGATGGGAAGGGCTGGAGCATCCGCGCGATCATAGAGATAGCGGATCGATTGGGTGGCGATCTGGTCCTACTAGAGGCCGATCTAGCCAGCCGAAAAAGCAAAGAAGGAGTGCTGGGGATGACCCCAGAGTGGATTCGGTGTTTGCTTGACCCCATCAATCGTGGTCAGATGGATCTGGTGGTATCTCGGTTCAATCTGCATTACCCGGATGTCCTCACGCACGCCAGTCTGACGTATCCGCTGCTCAGTTCAGTGTACAACTCCCCGGTCTATTCTCTCAGGGGCGGCCTCCGGGGCATCGCCCACCAACTGCTTCGCGTTTATCGGGATGAGGCACGCCGCAACTGGAACGCAACTACCAGCGGACATGGGATAGACGCCTGGATGGTCACCAACGCTATCGTCACGAACGCCAGGATAGGCGAAGCTAACCTCGGAGTGAAGATCCATAAAGAATCAGGAGGGAAGCGGGAACTGGTGTTCCGGCAGGTGACCCGATCGTTGTTCGATCAAATTCTCAAAGACCAGGATTGGTGGCAATCGACTGAAATCACTGAAGAGCCGCCTATTCTGAAACGATTACCGACAGTCTGCGTTAGGAAATCACACAGGCCTTTGGCTTCAGAGACGACTGCCGATATGCTGAAGGCCGAATACCAGGTAGGTTTCAACGAATTCCATTGGCTGTACGATAAGATATTCCCGGCTGAGATCTACCGGCAACTGGAGAAGATGGCAGACGTCCAAGCGAAGGAGTTCACATTCTCAGCCGGCCTGTGGACAACCATCCTGTATACTATGCTTTTGGCCTATGCCTTCAATCGAGACTTTACCCAGGATGACCTGGGCGATTCAGTCATTCCCCTGTATGCCGGGTTCACTGGTAGCAACTTGATCGAAATCGAAGCGCTGAGGACTGAACTAGAGTCGACTGCTCCTTTGAACGCCGACCATCTCATTTCCATCGAAGCTGAGTCGCGGACCGAAGCGCTGGTGAATGAGTTCCTCGTGCAGAGGCCGACATTCATAGCGGCATGGCAGGAGCAGGCCGAAGCGCTCAAACCGCCGGTGCCCCAGGTGACCTATCGGGAGTTCATACCCGGAGTGCCCCTGGTGGTTCCGTCGCAGTTGCTAGCCCCCGATGGCGGGATCGTTACAGCAAACAATGTTTATGATTCGGTGTTTGCCAAACGCCGCCAGGAATTCGAGCATTTCGTCTATGGGAGGCTAGGAGTCCGGCGCGAAGCTGGCTCTCAGGAAACGTCTCTTGCGGTCCGCAAATTCCTCCTCTCGGTCGAGAACCGCCTGTTCCCTGATATCGATCTTTCGACCATCGAAGGCACTCAGAAGGTGGTCGACGCCATTTTTGCCGATTGCCCCCATCATGAGGCCTTCTCCCTCGTTCCCGAAATGATATCAGCGATACTGGCGCAGATGCCGCCGACGGTTCTGCCGATCAAACTCGGTTTTGAGACGCTGGACGAACTCCTGCAAAAATACGATCCCCGGGACGTTCTGGCCCTGGCAAGCTGGGTAGAGGACCGGGACTACGTCGAGGGTCTCTGGGGCTTCATTCGGGAGGCCATTCGTTCTGAACATGCCGGCCCTTGCGATATAAAGTCGCTCGTGGTAAATGGCGATGATTTCCCGTCGCTCGTGGAGATGCAGGATTCTTCTGCCCTCGATAAACTAGGCTCCAGCATTTTAGTGACCAGCCTTCATAAAGGGATGGGCGGTGAATTCCCCCGGCTACGGTACCTGACGACCATAGTCAAGAATATCGTCGAGGCTGAAATGTTCGGTCAGGTGTGGCAAAGATTTGCCTCGGAACGAAAGAACTTTGGCCTGAAGGTCATCGAGTCGATTGAGGGGCACTGGGGAAGAAACCCTCTCTCGGCGCACTGTATATTCGAAGCTGAAATCCACCAGTCAGTGGCCACGCGCCTGCGCCAGATGGCTGAGGTCATCGCCACGAAGAATCCGAGCAATAAGGATCGATTGGCGCTAGCAGATGATCTTAGATCGGTAGCTGATTCCTATCATCTGGCATTGTCGCTTACCGATGGCGGCTTTGTGACGTGCTCTGCGTGGTCTTGGGCGAGCTATAGCTTTAAAGGGGGCCGGGCTTCTCCCCCACCCCTCTCAGCGCACGTTGAGAGGGACTGGATATCACGGGAGTTCCTCTTAGAATACTTCAAGGCTGCCGGAGGGGATATCGAAGACGTGGCGGAGAAGGTTGCCGAGTTGATGGGGCAGGGAAGGGCACGGGAAGATTTGGCTCAACTGGTGCTGGGAACGGAAAAGGAAGCCAGCGAAATTATGCCCAAAGCAACAGCAGGTCCCATCGAAGGGCAGCCTCCGGCCGGAATGCTGAAGCGGTATGCGCACAATCCGGTGCTCAAGCCGATCAAAAACCATCCCTGGGAATCCAAATATGTGCTAAATGCGGGCGCTATCAAATTGGATGGCAAGTTCTATGTGGTTTACCGCGCATTCGGCGAAGACAAAATCTCGCGTCTAGGCCTCGCCATCAGCGACGATGGATTCAGATTCACACACCGGCTCGATCATCCTATCTTTGAGCCGGAGGAAAAAGCGGACGCTCAAGGGTGCGAGGATCCTCGTCTGACACGGATAGGGGATCGTATTTACATGACTTACACTGCCTACGATGGCATAACGGCCCAAATCGCCTTAGCGTCGATTCCAGTAAATGCGCTCCTGCATGGACGCTGGAAAGCCTGGAAGAGACACGGCATGGTTTTCCCTGGAATCAGCAACAAAGATGCCACCTTGTTTCCCGAGCAGTTCAACGGGAAGTTCGCCATGCTTCATCGCGTGGATCCGCATATATGGGTAACTTTCTCCCCCCACCTAAGCTGTCCCTGGCCCAGAAAGATGCATAAGATCCTGGCAGGAGCCACCTCCGGGATGATGTGGGATGCGGTCAAGATCGGTGGCGGCTCTCAGCCGATAAAAACCAAGTTCGGCTGGTTGATCATCACCCACGGAGTCGACTATGCACATATCTATCGGCTGGGAGTTATGCTGTTGGACTTGGACAATCCTGCCAAACTGCTCTATCGTTCCTCCAACTTTATCCTCGAGCCTGAAGACGAATGGGAGCTGGGTCAGGATGAGCGGTCGTGGGTTCCGCGCGTTGTGTACACTTGTGGAGCTGTTCCACGAGACGGAGAAAAGGACATCCTCGATGAGGATGATAAACTGATCGTCTACTATGGCGCTGCGGATTCGGTG
>DASVJT010000136.1:0-8839 GCA_036385775.1 archaeon | reverse complement strand
GGCATATCTCAGGAGGATTTTCTCCAAAATGAATGTCATCACAGACCGTGCAGTGGAAATACCGCTTCACAAACCTCAAAAAAAGCTCTAATTATTTAGCTCTTTTGCTACATCGTTTCGGCATTGCTCTTTGCTCTCTTTAACCGTGTGCGACGCTTAGCCGAACTCTTGGGACTTACCCGAACGCAAAAAAGAGCTCTGCCTGAACTAACAGCAAGGACAGGATGTTCGATATGTTATCAGGAAATTGGCAGCGTGCGACGGTGGTTTTATCCGCCGAGTGTGATATCCTGCTTATCATACCAATCGAGCGCTGCAAAGAAATGTTCCGGCTTGAAATCAGGCCAGTACGCATCGACAATGTAGATATCTGAGTAAACAGATTGCACCGGCATAAATCCGCTCAGCCGTCTTCTACCCCCCCACCGAATTATTAAATCAATTCGCGATACGTCGGACGATCGTATCATAGCGTTGACGTTACCGCTCTGTGGTGTGGATTTTGGCTGGGCAAAGAGAGGTTTCAAGTCCCATTGCCAGTCATAGTTGACTAGGAAATTCACTTTAATTTTTCCTGTGCCAAACTTGGTTCTTTTTGTGTATGGGCGGAGCTCTTGCGGGAACATCGGGGAGTTTGAGTCTCCCACGACAAGCAAGTTAGCGTCCTCCAGCTTGAGTATCTCTACGCCGTCAATACATGCTTTTTGGAATGCTCGCCTTTGCTCTTTGGTTCTTTTTGTATTGTCTTGAGTGAAACCGTAAGTTGTGACCTCTTTGACACCAATATTTGTGCACAACCTGAGCAATTCTAACCCAGGGAACAAACCTGATTCGTAACCCGCCTGTTTTGGCAAACCCCTAGCGACTGCCCAGCGGCGGTTACCGTCGGGAATGATGCCGATATGATGCGGAATTCTAGCCATGTGATGATTGAATTTTAAAAATAGGTGTGGTGATTTATGTTGCTCAGGTCTATATTCTTTGTGGGCGCATTTAAAACATTTTGTGCCCTCTTGCGAATTATTTGACACTTTGAGCAATCTCCAAGCTTTGGGGCTCGGCTGAACTCAATGCTAAATGCTTGTTAAGTTCGCAAATAAGTGCGCCACATATAGCGCTCATCAAAGAGAATGTGTGGGTTTGACATATTTTTTAAACGTGCACGATTTTTTTGTGAGGCACCTAATTTGTAACAAGCTGTTTTAAGGTTCGTACGGATTTTATATCCAACAGAGGGCAACGATTATTGATGAGCAAGTAGCAAAGTTAGAGTATAGTATAACTGAAGCACCTATGAAGCAGACAGAAAACTCTAAAGAA
This sequence comes from archaeon, assembly GCA_036385775.1. GTDB lineage: Archaea > Halobacteriota > Bog-38 > Methanoflorentales > Methanoflorentaceae > Methanoflorens. The sequence continues at coordinate 7,519 of DASVJT010000136.1, read as the reverse complement.
CCTTTCGAAACTGCCGTTTGGGGGGTTCATTTTTCGGACTCGCATAATCTTACAAAGGAGGAACGAGAAAAGCTGCTTTTTAAGTTAAATCGACTCTTCACGTTCGTCGGGACAGAAATCCCAGAAGAGATCGAACTAGACGGACAAGTCGTTCCGCTCCACGAAGTTATGTGGCGTTTGATCAATCACAAAAGGGAGCTTACTCCCGAGGAGTTCTCTGCAGCTCAAAAGCTTTACATGGCGATTGAGAGAAAGATCCATAAAGATAAATCTGCAATTAAAAGCCAAGATATCGACGAGCACCAAGCCCTCGAGTTATATACAGAAGCTCAAGGTCTAATTCGCGCTGCTATCGAACTGCGAGACTTTGAGCAAGGTAAGCTACTTGATAATTATGTGAAGACGGAATCTGAAAAAAGAAACGAAGCCCAAAAAAGGTGGCTTAGGTTTCTTAAGCAGATTAGATAGGACCTTCGAGGCGTCCCGATCCTTTAATGTCTCCTGACGCGAAAAGGTCGAACATAAGCGCTACGTGAGGGCTTTAGGATTCTAACGACTCTTCTTTGTCACTAAACATTGTTTGCGCTATCTTGAGATTCGCAAATAAATCATCACAAGAAGCTATCATGGTCCGGAGCTTGCTAGCTCTCAGAACTGTGAGCACTATGTTCCCTTTAGCCGTCATTTGTATTTCAGGTGTGTTATCAGGTTGAAGAACGTCGACAAGTAAGGATGCTTGCGGATGCTCGTAAACGATGACGGCAGAGATCATTGTTTGTGTGGGCGAAAAATAGTTGCGACCAATCCTTACATTTGCCGCGTTCAGTTTTTTCTCACGTCAAGTTGCGCGCCTGCTTCTAGAAAGCTGAAACGAACGGCACCCTATCGTGAGATAAGCATCTCTACAGTATCTAACCGATACGACCAATCGCGCGGTAGCACAGCAGTTTTCTTGTAATAGTTCACAAGCCTTCGAATTTTTGACTCTGTGAGTTGAAGGGCCCGTTTATTATGCAGATCCTTCTTGTTTTCCGCAAGGTGATCTCTGAGATTTAGCGCTTTAGTGATAAGATTGAACAAATCTTCAGGGAGGTCAGGGGCGACGCCATCATCGCGAAGTAATTGCGTTATACTCTTCTTCGTCACCGATTTTACATCCGGTATGCCATACGTGTCCCTTAGAACGATGCCAATTTGGCTTGAAGAAAGTCCGTTGTTTCGCAGCTCAACCACCAGTTTCTGTACTTCTTCTGGGGTTGTCGTTATGGGAACAGTACTTACAAGCGGCCTAGTCGATCCAGACACTCCTTTCCTTCTTGCATGCATTCGCGCCATTTAAGCTCCTTATTCCTGTAAGATAATCTCTATTTGGTGTAGGCTGTCTATTCTATGAGCCCCTCTTATATAACTGTCGTTGCCCATTTTAAAAACAGTTCTGCCGCTTTGCTGCGGTGCGATATGGCGTTCTTCTCATCGATCGTTATCTCCCCAAAAGTGCGACCATCATGTTCGAAGATGGGATCGAATCCGAAACCGCCTCGGCCTCTTGAAGTGACTATGCGCCCTTTGACCTGTCCGTGGAACAGCTTAAAATCGTTATGATAGCTTCCTATAAGTGATTCAAATCGGGCCGGTGCCCCCTCGCCTACAAGGTTGACCAAGCCGCTATTGCCTATAGTTCTATAGACGTACGAAGAGAACGGGCCCGGAAACCCGCGAAGAGTGTCTATGAAGAGCCCAGAGTCTTCAATAATAAACGGTGCAAGGAACTTATTTTGACAGTAAGCAAGTCCGTAACGAACGACGTCTTCCAGTTTGTCAGCTTGAAGCTCTGGGTATGACGCATCAATGTGGTTAATCTTCAGGTCGAACTGGTTAGCCTTAGCCCGGAGTTCAGCTACCTTACCGCGGTTTTGCGTGATAAAATTGATCTCTTTCAAAGGTATCGACCTCGCCTCTCGATCTCTTCAACTTTGGATAGTACCTGCTCTATATCGCGGCATTTTTTGCCGTAGCCTACTAGAAACGCTTTTTTGAGCGTACGGTAATTCTCGTGCAAAGCTTCAAGGCTTTGAAAAAAGACATGAACGTCCACGCCGCGAGCTTCGAGACTTCTGTCATTCGAGGCAAGTCCAAAATCAATTAGATAAATCCGCGTATTTGAGACAATCATGTTGCGTGTCGTTGGATCGCCGTGAGCGATGCCAGCTGAATGAAGCGTGCAGACAACTTCGCCAATCTGTTCGGCAATTGTCTCATTTATTACTAAGCTGACAGGTTGGCCCTCTATCCGTTCCATAGTAATATCAAAGCCGTTGATTTCTTGTATTATCGGCGTCGGCACACCAGCTTTTCGTGCATCCGATTGAATTTTCGCTTCGAGCTTTGTTCGCTCTTTTCGCAATTTTGTATCGAGCTCTGCCGCTCGGTATTTCTTTCGGACGCGCTTTTTAATAACTGAGTGGGTCTGAATATAGACGGCCGCTTCCGCCCCTGTGACGACCTCTTCTGTTATCCCTTGATCCATAGCACATCGACTTCGTCTGGCCTGAAGTTCGGGTTGGCCCCGGAATCGGTAATCGGCGTGTGAATCCCGTTTGATAACATCAGTAGACCGGTGTAAGCGATCATCGCGCCATTGTCTTGCAAATACTCCGTTTTAGGCGCGAAGAAACGCGCGCCGCGCTCAGAACACATAACGGCTAACATCTCTTGGAGCCTTTTATTAGCCCCTACTCCGCCTGCTAAGAGCAAATCTGATTTATCTGTTTGCGAAAGGGCCCGTTCACAAACTTCGACGAGCATAGAAAAAGCAGTTTCTTGAAAACTATAACAGACATCTTCGAGGGGGGCTGACTTCAAGGCCTCTTGAGCTGCAGTAGCGATCCCGGAAAACGAAAAGTCCATTCCCTTTACGACGTACGGCATGGATATGTATGTTTCTGACTCTTGTGCAAGTCTTTCGACTTTCGGGCCGCCCGGATGCTGCAATCCTGCTGATCGCGCGAACTTGTCCAAACAGTTCCCGATTCCGATATCTAAAGTCTCTCCAAGAATGCGATACCTCTTTTGACGGTACGAAAGCACTTGCGAATTCGCCCCGCTGACATAGAGCACGATTGGATCCAAGAGGTTGGTTTTCCATCGTTCTACTTCAATGTGAGCAATGCAGTGGTTGACCCCAACCAAAGGCACGCCGAGCTGTAAAGCAAGGGCTCTGGCAGCAGTACCAACAATACGCAAGCACGGCCCGAAACCTGGGCCTTGCGAAAATGCTATCCCTTCAATAGAACGAGGATTTGTTGAACTAAGAACTTCGCTAATCACGCCGATTACGTTATTAGCGAAGTGTTGGGCAGCCTCTCTTGGGTGAATTCCACCTGAGGTGGGTATATATGCAGAATTCGACTCGTATAAAACCTCATCATCACTCACCAGGCTTGCGCTAAGATTCCAAGCGGTTCCCTCAAGGCCTAGGACGATCATTCCTGAGAACGAAGATCATTTTTTAAACTGCGTGTACCCGCACTTGCCACAAGACGATCTATCTTCATGTTCGGCTAAAAAGACTCCTTCGCCGCAGCGCGGACAGTTTTTGCGCCGCCTCTGTGCGGTATCTCCGCTTACTTCGTAAAGCTCACTTGCCTTAATTTTCCTCCCCCCCTTCAGTTGGTTCCGCAGTCGGCTTCTCTTCCGGCTTCTCTTCCGGCTTCTCTTCCGCAGTCGGCTTCTCTTCCGGCTTCTCTTCCGCAGTCGGCTTCTCTTCCGACTTCTCTTCCGCCCCTTCAGCGGGCTCCTCAGTCGGTGGCTGGTTCCGCTTTAAAATATGCTCTCGTTCAATTTGCTGTGCGACTTTACCGGATTCGTAAACTTTGATATATGCTATCGTCTCTTTTTTGCCAAAAGCAGTTTTCATATTGTCTATTATCACCCGGTCGGGTTCGACCTTTAAGTCCGCTGCTACTTTATTTTTGACTTCGATCCGCGCCGGGGTCGCTGCAGGGTGTGTAATCTTGACTTGCAGCTCTTTTCGATCCAGTAGTGCGTTTTGCTGTTCCTTGATAACTTCGATTTGCATCTTAACTCCTTTTTTGTGAATCTTTAGGCATAATTTTAAATATCTCGTGCATTAATTGTTTCGCTTTTTTTTTCCTCTCTTCGGTGATAGCAATGATCACCATGCCTTTGTTAGGCTGCCCATAAACCACAGCGGCACCCAGGGGGGCTTCCACGACAGCGGGAATAACTGCAAGATCTTCTTCCCCATTGACAACGATTCTAACCAATTCAGACCGGGCGATGCGCTCCATAGAGCTGCTTATCGCATTACACAGCTGCAGTGAGATAGAACCAGGGGGATTATCTACCTTGTAGATAACACGTGGGTCGATGCTGATTGCGCTGCAAATATCATCAGGAACCCTCTCCCTCATTGTGATGCCGTCAATGATGCTTACGTCAGGCACAATGCCGGTTTGCACCACGTTGTAGGTTGTAATATCGCCAACAGTGACTATTTTGCTATAAACTCTTAACTTTTCTGCACAATTCGCGTTTGAACAAAGCTCACCAAATGGTTTTTGCAGCTCAGCTCGCAGTTTCTCGGTCAGCATGCGCTTTTTATCGAACTTTAAGCGCGTATCTTCCAGGTAAGTCGATATTCATCCGCTTAGCTACTTCGGAGCGTTTCGGGTCGATTACAATTAGATAGCCGCTCCAATCTCGTCCGAGTGAGCTCGATCCGCAGACAGGACATACAACTCCTTCGACAAATCGATGACAAGTCTTACACACTTGCTCTGCCATTTTTTTCCTCTTCTTCTTTCTTGGCCTTTTCTCGTGCTTCTACAAGCCAATCGACCTTTCCGAGAGCTGCTTGCCGCATTGTGAGGCCGATTTTGCTTTCCCGCGGTTCTCGTTCATTAAGGCTTACCGCGACTATCCTCGCCCGCAGCATATCCCCTTCAGTAATCGCCCTTCCGGTCTCCTTTCCGACCAGTCGCGCGTTCTTTTCATCGTAGGAGATATAATCGTCAGCTATTTGGCTTACGTGAAGCAATCCGTCGAGCGGCCCTAATCCCACAAAGGCACCAAATTCAACGATTTCGACTACTTTACCTTCGAGTATCTCCTGTAACTCTGGTTTGAAAGTAATCGCCGTAAAAGTGACATCGTAATAAATAGCACCGTCTCCCGCTAGTATGCGCCCTTCACCGATGTCTAAGACATCAGTGACAGCGATTATTGACCCGAGCGTTTTGTCTATTCGGCCTTCCAGCTTATCACGCAGGAGGTCTTTCACGACGGCTATCGTTTCTTCTCCCAGCCTTTCAGGCGGCAGCCTTACCGTGTCAATCAACTTCGCTTTTTTATACATCTATCCCCTCACGTCCGTCGGCTCATTGCAAATCGACCTCTAAATATTTCCTATTTCTTAGCTGCACAATGCGTAGACCGTGCTCACGAAGCTCACGTTTCAGATCCTTGTCATTTGTTACAACTGCTGCCTTGTACTTAAGAGCAGTGTTAAGTATTTGGCCGTCAACGGTCGAACCGCATTCAGTTTCGACGGTCTGACATCGAGCTGAAAGGCGCAGCGCAACCCCCGCCCCGGCAACGCCTTTTTTTATCAGCGAGCTCAATTCTCGGCGAACTGGTTCTATCGTTGTGGGAACGAACCCCAGTCTGCTTAACTCCTCAAACACGTCGACTCTAAAATTCCACGGAATGAGAAGTGCGTTGGCATCCAATATGGCGATCATTTGATGAGCGTTCCCGCTCCGATAAGCCGCCACCGAGAGCCAATTCGTCTCGAAATAGCAACTCGAGACCCGATTTCAGCACAGACGGGCCGCTTGAGCGCTACTTCGACTGCGGAATTGCGAGCGCTGGTAGCGATTCCGACGGTAGTCGCAGTGCCCACACTCAACATGAGCGGCTCACTCGTGTGTATCGAATCGACGTTAAGCTCTGCAGAGCTTCCAACTACACGATCGAGGAGCTTAACTTCCATCGTAAACGATTTCCACACAGGGGGCAAAGTTCCAGGCGTTCCTGCAATTTGGCCTACGAGCGAATCGCTCTTTACCAAAGAAGGGTCTAATTTTGTCCCTACACCGAGCAGGCCCCCGGGCGTCGCAACTTTCAATCTCTCCTTTTCGGACACAATACTCGACACAGAGGTTGTGATTGGCACCCACTCGCTCTTACCACCAACTTCGAGGCTCCGTCCAGGGCGAATTTCGATCTCATCTTTCAGCTTGAGTTCACCTTGGTTCAACGTGCCGCCGAGAACACCGCCCAGCAGCTTTGCTATGTTCGTTCCAGGTTTATTAACGTCGAAAGAACGTGCAATGAACATTTTCGCAGGCTTAGTTGCATCGTGGGCTGCGGACGGGATCTCCTTCTCGATAAGGTCAATTAGCAGGTCAATGTTAACCCCTTGTTGGGCTGAGATAGGTACAACTGGTGCGTTCTCTGCTACAGTCCCTTTTACAAATTCCTTGATCTGTTCGTAGTTCACGAGCAAATCTTCGTGCGAGACCAGATCGATCTTATTTTGAACAACGATTACGTTTTTAATCCCAATAATATCGAGCGCCATAAGGTGCTCTTTAGTTTGTGGTTGCGGGCACGGCTCATTTGCTGCAATGACAAGTATAGCGCCGTCCATAATTGCAGCTCCTGATAACATCGTAGCCATAAGTGTTTCATGTCCGGGCGCATCCACAAATGAAACAGTGCGCAACGGTTCTGCTTTAGCGCCGCATTTCTCGCACACCGATGCGACTGTATATGCGTCGGGTTCTGGACACTGCGGGCATTTCTTGAAGGTGACGTTAGCATATCCGAGTCTAATCGAAATGCCGCGCTTCACTTCTTCACTGTGTTGATCTGTCCAAACGCCAGAAAGAGCCGACACCAAGGTCGTCTTACCATGGTCGACGTGTCCTACCATCCCTATATTTACGCTAGCTTCCAAGTTAGCTACCTCCGCGCTACAAGTGGCCAAATTCTTGTTGACGCTTTAATTCTACTCACTTTCTGTATGCTCGTCATAAGTTGCTTCGTTAGGTATTTTCGTATGCGCTCATTTTGAGCTCAAATCGTTTGCTGAAGTTACTGACGGCCTCTTCAAGGTCATTTTGCGTTAGATCAGTTCTATCTTCAAACAACGCCTTAAGTACTGCTTCTCTTAATATAAGCCTGAGATCTGATCCGGTGCATTGATCAGTCATATCTGCTAGTTTCTGAGTGTCAAATGTACCCGTAACTCGCGCAAGTATCTTTTCAAATATTTCTTTTCTCATAACCGCATCGGGCATCGGAAAATCTACAATCTTGTCAAATCGCCTCCACGCAGCGGAATCAAGAAGCTTTGGATGATTCGTGGCACCGATCAGAATCACTCCGTCGTCGACAAGGCTGATGTCGTCGATGCTCTTAAGCAGCATGTTAACGGCTCTTTTTATCGCTCCGTGCTCATCTGCAAGACGCGTTTTTGCCACGTAATCAAACT
>DASVJT010000135.1:0-10953 GCA_036385775.1 archaeon | reverse complement strand
CTAGTCTATCAGACTGTGCTACGCCTCTCCAACGCACGAAAGCAAGCACTACAAACACGGCAGACAGAACAAACATTGAAAATGTGAGCGTCACAAAATTTAACCCTACAGTAACCAGAAGAAACGTTGCATCAGCCATAGAGACGATAATGCTCGTAATCACCGCTAGTAGGGCCCTTTCTAAAACGAAAAGATCTTGTTTTCTTGGGAATAATAGAACGGTTAAGATGGACCCTGGAATGAAAAAGAACAACGCAGCCCCGATCGCAAGTCGAAGAGCAGACAGAACTATTTCCATAGAGTACCTCGTGCAAGTTGGTGCGCTTGAGTTCGCACGAGACTATGTGAAGCGACGGTATATAATTAGCCTGGGATGAAGAGGAGAACGGTTTACTGACTGCTAGCAGAAGCGAGGCGAGCATAACGCAACACTTAAGATCGAAAAGCAAAGCTTCACTCGTGTGCGGTTTTGCTCTGCAAATGAGGGTGGCCGATTCTAATGAAAGCTCAAGTAGCAGTGCTCATTCCGACGCTCAATGAAGAAGCTAATATCGGCCGCGTGATTGACAGGATTCCTGTTCAAGCGCTCTCGGACGACGGATACGATATCACTATCTACGTTATAGATGGCGATTCTGAGGATAAGACTCAACAAAAAGCTGTCGAAAAAGGCGCGGTAGTTTTGCTTGTCACGCAGCCAGGAAAAGGGGTAGCGATGCAATACGCATTTTCATCGATCCGTGCAGATTACTTCATCATGATAGACGGAGATGATACCTATCCGCCAGAGCGAATTACGGATTTCCTGCGCCTTTTGCGCACGAACGACGTCGTCATCGGCTCACGTTTAAAAGGCCGCATCGAGCACGGAGCCATGACGCGAAAGAACATGTTTGGCAACCGTGTGCTCACAGCAGTAGCATGTGCGCTTTTCAAAAAAGAGATAACGGACTTGTGTACCGGATTCTGGGGCTATCGCCGGCACGTCATTGAAAGTATGAACCTTGTTGCACGCGGATTTGAGATCGAAGCAGACATGTTCGTCGAATGTGCGCGTCTTGGCTTTAGCATAGGAGAGATCGCGATTGAGTATAACAGGCGGGCGGATCAGCCGAAGTTAAGTTCGATCACTGATGGAATTAAGATAGGATTTTTTTTATTGAAGCGACGGATAACCCTTGACGGGGGGCGAGAGCCATAAGAATTGCGTATGTCATGGATGCAATTTACCCGTACAACTTGGGGGGAGCGGACAAACGTCTATGGGAACTTGCACGTAAGCTTGCCGAAAACGGTGAGCACGAAGTCCATATTTACGGCATGAAATGGTGGCAAGGTCCTGATACGATCGTGACTGATAACGTACACCTACACGGCGTCTGCAAAGTCCACGAACTGTACAACGAGAACGGCGGTCGCTCGATTAAGGAGGCTTTAATATTCTCTTTGAAAGTCTTACTGCCCCTGCTAAAGGCCGATTATGACGTGATCGACTGTAACCAATTCCCTTATTTCCCGTGTTTCTCTGGCAAAATCGCTTCGATCATCAAAAGAACACCGTTGGTGATTACGTGGTTAGAAGTATGGGATGCCTATTGGAATGAGTACCTCGGTACCATAAGTGGAAACTTCGGGCGAATTATCGAACGATTGACGATGCGTCTTCCTGACGGCATAGTAGCAATATCCCAAAAGACGAAAGGCGATCTCGTGAGATGTAATGTCAGACCTGAACGCATTGACGTTATACCAGTCGGCATCGATCTTGAACGCATCATCAAGATCGCTCCCGCCTCAAGCAGCATTGATGTGTTATTTGCTGGACGCCTCATCCAAGAAAAACGTGTCGATCTATTGCTGAACGCGATAGCCATAGTTAAAAAAGAGGTTCCAACGATCTCCTGTGCGATTGTCGGCGATGGTCCAGAGCGAGGCGCGCTTGAAGATCTCGCCGCCACGCTCGGCGTCGAAGAGAACGTCAGATTTACAGGCTTCGTCGATCAAGACGGACTTACTGCGCAAATGAAGGCATCAAAAGTATTCGTCCTCCCATCGGTCCGTGAAGGGTTCGGACTTGTTATTATCGAGGCAAACGCGTGCAGGTTGCCGGTAATCAGTATAAAGCATAAGATGAGTGCCGTGCGAGAGCTTGTTCAAGATGGGGTCAACGGGTTCCTCATCAGTGAGATCTCACCTCGTGAAATTGCAGCGGCTATTCTGAAGGTCGTCACTGATAATTCACTGCGAGAGCAACTTGCTCAAAATGGGTTTGAAATGTCGAAGGGGTACGCCTGGTCGGACATCTCAAAAAGCATTATAGACACGTATGAAGAGACTAAGCTGTTAGAAGAGTTCAGTAACAAATGATTACAAGCACAATATGCTGTTCGACTCTCGTTTGCCATTAATTGAGAACATGCGCAAGTGAAATCCGTTATGAAAGTGCTCATCGCTTCACCCTACTATTCTGGCGTCGGTGGTTTACAGCAATACACGTTCAGAATCGCGGTCGGAATGCACGACGCCGGAGTCGATACGACCGTTGTTACGAGTTCACGCGTTCCGCATGGTTCTGGTCCTTCAGTTATCACACTTCCTCAGCTTACGACCGTCTCTAACACGCCATTTAGTTTGAGCTGGTTTGGATCCATCAAAAAGATTATTGACGAATTTGACCCTGACATCGTGAACGGGCACCTGCCAGTTCCTTATATGGCTGACGTAGCCGCTAGAGTGTGCGGTGATCGACCATTTGTCTTGACTTATCACAACGACGCTGTGGGCATAACAGCGTTAACCAAGCTTTTGGTGCGCGTTTACTACGATATCTTGGGAAAAGGGACCATCAAGCGAGCAAATCGCATTATTACAACTTCTCAGCTCTATGCCGCGCGTTCTCCGTACCTCAAAGGGTTTCTCAACAAAACCGCTACTGTCCCTCCTGGTGTCGATTTGGCGAGGTTCAATCCAAACGTGTACGCCGGCTTTTTGAAAGACAGGTACGGCCTAGAAGGGCCTGTCATCCTCTTTGTCGGCCAGCTAAGCAAATCACATCGTCACAAGGGACTTAATATACTTATCAGTGCGCTACGGCATCTCGATCCCAGCATAACGCTCGTCATCGTCGGCGGCGGAAATTGGCTTTCGCACTATGCAGCGGACGCGGCGCGCGCCGGGGTTGCAGGTCGAATCGTATTTTCCGGGATCGTGCCCGAAGAAGAGATGCCCCTCTATTACCGTGGAGCAGACGTCACAGTGCTTCCAACCTATACCGATGCTGAAGGGTTTGGCATGGTCCTAGCTGAAGCAAATGCCTGCGGCAGGCCCGTCATAGGCACGAACGTAGGCGGCATCCCCTCAGTTATCGAAGACCGTCATAACGGGTTGCTAGTAGAGCCAGGAGATGTACGGGGGCTTGAGCAAGCAATAGCGGCGATTTTGCGCGATAGCGCACTAGCCGAAACGCTCGGCCAGAACGGCTTTGAGAGAGTTAAGAACCATTTTACGTGGGCTCAGGCAGTTACGCACACAATTCACGTTTACGATGGCTTAATATAGGTCAGTTCAAACAAGTAGGGTGACCACGAATGCTTTTTTTGGCGTGCAGATTTTGAGGTTGTTTTTGTGAAGATATGTATGATATCAAATCTTTATCCGCCATACGTTCACGGTGGCGCTGAACTGTACGTCCATCATATCGCACAACGACTGAGCAACGTACACGATATCTCGATAATAACAACCACTCCATTTCACACAAACACGAGCACAACTTCCGAGCACGAGACTCCTCAACGAGAGCGCGTCTACAGGTTTTACCCACTGAACCTCTACTCTTCGTATCACTATTCCGAAAAGCCCCTCCTTGTTAAGCCAGTCTGGCACGCTGTTGACGTGTGGAATCCGCACACGTATACGTTTGTCAAAGACGTACTCAAGCGAGAGCGTCCCGATGTGGTCCACGTGCACAATTTCAAGGGCTTATCGGCATCGGTGTTTAGTGCCGCCAATGATCTGCACATTCCCACGGTTCACACAGTACACGACTACAACCTTATATGTCCAAAGACGACAATGCTTACGCGGAAAAACACCTCGTGCGTGAACCCTCACAGCTTATGCCGCCTCTATCGCTGGATCTCAAAGCGCATTGAACCGGCCTTAATCATCGCCCCATCTGACTTTGTGCTTAACACCCTCTCCAGCTTCGGGTTGTTCACCACAACCAAAAAGATGAAGCTTACGCTTGGCATAGAGGGGGGCGACCCAGTAGCTAAGGTTAACAACAGTACATTTGACATACTCTACGTAGGGCGTCTAGGAAAACACAAAGGCGTTCATATCCTTATAGAGTCTATGAAGAGGTTAGACCTCAACAGTGCCCGATTGCACATCGTAGGCCAAGGCAGTGACGTGGCCAGTTTCAAGCGTGCTGCGCGCGATGACGAACGTATAAGTTTCTATGGCTTTTTAGCCCCTGAGAAGCTTCGACAGCTCTACGGCATAGCCGACGTGGGTGTGGTGCCATCAATCTACAACGAGACGTTTGGGCTCGTAATACCCGAATACTATTGGCAGGGTATCTCAGTGCTCGGAAGCCGCGCAGGGGCGATTCCTGAATTCATCAGCGATGGATACAATGGTTTTCTTTTTCCGCCCGGTGACGTTGAAGCGTTGACGACCCTTCTAGAAACGCTGGCGTCTGACCCGATACTCCTTAATCAGCTAAATGACAACGCGCACAAATCGGCAGCGATGTTTGAAATGAGTACCCATATACGCAAGCTCGAAGCGATATACAAGCGTATCTCAGCCTGATACTGTCTGCTCACACACACTAAGCACACGTTTAGCGACGGTATCCCAGCTAAAGCATGCGACAGCGCGCTCCCTCGCGGCGATCCCCAGACGTTTCACTTTCTTTGTATCCTGCAGCAAGTCGATTATTGCAGAAGCGAGAGAGCGCGCGTCTCCCGGGGGGATCAATACTCCTGAGTTTTCATTCAGTAACTCAGGGATTGCTCCGACGGCCGATCCGACAACGGGAGTTCCACATGCCATCGACTCAAGGGTCGGTCTGCTGAATCCTTCGAGCACTGACGGTACAACCGTCATCGTCGCTTGCTGATAGAGCGAAATGAGATCGCGCTGCGATACTGAGTCAATAAGCGTTATTAGGTCGGCAACGCCGAGCGCATGCGCTTGATTCAGCAACTGCCCCTTCAAACCCTGCGAGTCTTTGCCGACAATTACGAGCTCGGCGGCGGAAACACGCTGCACCGCTGCAAACGCCTCAATCAAGCAACCTAAGCCTTTTCTAACTTCGAGCCCCCGAGCGACACACAAGAGACGGGGAGCCTCACTGTTCGTGCTATCAGCACTCCCTTTGGCGGGTGCGAAACGATAGACGTCGACACCGTTCGGTATCACCCTGACTTTTGCCGCGTGTTCTGGATACCGGACTGTTGTGTTCTCCATCGTGTCCCTGCTCTGACAGATTATCGCTTGCGCCCGTTTCAGAGCGCGTTTCTCCAAGGCAGCTTGTGTCCTAATTGCGACACGCGACTTAGTCGACGTCGGCGACTTTTCAAGTTCTGATGAAGGAAGGTGGTGTAGTATCTGCACGATGGGGATCTTGCTGTGACCCACGAGCCCCTGCGAAAGGTCGTTTACTAGAAAAACGTCGTTCCCTGCGGGAACTTTTTGCGAAAGAGCGTAATAAAAAAAGGCCGCAATACCATGACTCCGCAAAAACGCTGGAAGACGGTGATATCGAACATTTATTGCTCCTGTTCCGTACCAAGAGGCCGCAAAGGCGTCAGGTGGCGACTCATATACGCCGCAGCTGTATACAGTGAGCTCACAAAACCTTTGGAGCCACCTACTTAGCTCCAGCGCGTAAACACCCGCGCCACCAATAAGGTTATGGTCGTATTCAAACGTGGATAATGCGATTTTTATTGTGGATGCCTCCTTCATCACCGTCTTGGCGTACGTGAGACACGACGTCAACTCCTGCCGATTACGCTCTTAACGACGTCAATGTCTTGCTTTGTAAAAGTCTTAAGTGCGATCAGTGTGGCGAAGTACACCCACACAATAACGCCGACTATGATGAAGATGTTGATTGGTCTTAGATAATACGCTACCACCGCCATCACGAACGACGCGACAAGCGGTTTGAGCACGACTCGCTGCACCCGAATGAAGCACAGACTCTTCGAGGCATAGTAGAAACAAATAGAAAAAGTAGTGAGCTCAGTTACTACCATGACATAGCTTGCACCAACATAGCTGAAAGTAGGGATAACAAGAAGGTTAAGAATAATATTCACCACCACGCCTAATCCGGTGGCATACATCACTACTCGCTGCAAGTTAATCGATGTCAGCGTTGTTGTAAGCACGAAGTTAAGAAACAGAACTGCAATTGACCAGATGACGATTTGCAACACGACGGCTGAGTTGTAGAACTGGCTTCCATAAACGATGTCGATAACCTTGTCTGCAAGCACCGTTGTGCCAAAAGCAAGCGGAAGCCCTAGGATTAGCATGTAGCGGAACGACTCATTGTATATAGTCCTTGTGAGGTCCCGCGAAGAGATATGGAGCGTAGATATGACAGGAAAAAGCGCCCCCATAAACGCTGCTGGCACAAACGTCAATGAAAACGCCATGGTGTATGCCGCATTGAACCATCCGGTCGCAGCATCCCCCTGAATAAACGACAGAAGCAGGGTGCTTATCTTGTAATAGATAAGCGTAAAGAACACGATCAGCCCAAAGGATGGGGCCTCCTTAGCTAAATACGTCAAGAAACTCCGTCTGAGCCTAAACTTCGGACGCGCAAACCTTTTAGAGGCGAGTGCGAGACTTGCCGCTAGGTTGACTAGGCTCCCGACGACGAATGCGAGGGCGAGCGCCACCAATCCATACCCGAAATAAAGTACGATGATACCAAGAACGACCGTCACGCTCTGTTGAATGATATTCAGGACGGCGTCGTACTCCATTTTTTCGTGAGCTTTGAATGTTGCTCTGACGATCTGCGCGAGAGCAGTCAGCATGTACGCGAGGACGGCGATGTACACTATTACGGCCTTTTCCTGCGGAAGGTCCATTAAGCCCACGAGGAAGAACAGGAACCCATAAGCGACCAAAGAAAGCGCCGATTCAACGATCAGGATGTTGCCAACGTAACGAGCGAGGTATTTCTTTTCCCGTGACGTATCCCGGATGATGAGGTTACTCATGCCAAAATCAGAGATTACGCCATAAACCTCCGCAAATGAGAAGGCAAACGCATATATGCCGTAACCTTCAGGACCTAGCGTTCGAGCGATGACGATGGCAAGCGCAAAGCGCATCAGACGGGTAAATATATCCGCAGAAGCCAAAACTGCGGTATTCTTGAAAATCCTTCTTTTCGTACTCATCTCAGGCTCATTGTCTTATCGGCATTGCGACACAGAGCATTTATATAGCGGCGAACGGGCCTGTTCGGCAGTCTCGCATATCACCGGCTGACAGACCAAAATCCTCTAAATTGAACGCGCATAACCCACCGCACGCGGTAGACGTTTAAACCCTCATACTTGATAAAGCATATATAATCGTACACGTATAGAACGCCCAAATATGAACTTACAGAGCCTAGGACGCCCCAGTCTCGCCTATTTATTATTCCTTGCGTTATGTATACCGATTGCCGTATCGATTGGAGGACCAATTCAGGTCTTTTGTGCCGGGGCAATCCTAATCTTTTTCCCGGGATATTTCACGTCGCTCGCACTGCTCTCCAAACAAAGCGTTGCCGGTAGGGTCGGAACGGCGATTGGTTTCAGCTTCGTGCTCCTGGCTGTCCTAGAAGTTTTTTATACGACCCTAGAGATCCCAGGGAATCTCCTGACCATCGTTGGACCACTTTTCTTGTGGACGACGCTTATGTTTGTCTTTAGCCTAGCATTGAAACGCGATGAAGCATGGATCGACTTCAATTCCTTTTTTAGGCCCGGCACCATCGTAATCGTCGCGATGCTCCTCTTTGGAGCCTTAACGCGAATTTGGTATCCATTGACGGTTGGTACAACCCCCTACTTTGATCCGCTCTACTGGGCGACACGTGCAAGCTATTTCGTCCACACAGGGTTCACCGGTATACCTTCCTTTTTTGCAGGTGGCACCGGCGGCGACTGGATACGAGAGCGAAGCTTCGAATTCATCCTCGGATCATTCGCCATGATAGGGAACGTCTCTATTGTGGACATAGCAATTTGGTTCGGACCAATCGTCGGCATCCTCGCTTCTATCATGCTCCTTGCAGTCTTGGAACGGCTGGGAGTAAGCTTGCTAGGCAAGGTCGTTGGGCTATTTTTGTTTGGCTCTATGTCACCGCTCTTTGAGGTTTTCTGGAGAACGAATATTACGATAATGCAGGTTATAGGCACCTACTTCTTGTTTCTTGGCCTCTATCTCTGCGCTTCACAAGAGGTTGGTTCATTGCTTTCCGGCGCCTTCGTGCTCGGGCTCTCAATGGACATACACATCCTCTACGGGATCTACACCCCCTTCATTTTGATTTTCGTAGTGATCGCACAGCTCATGAAACGGCAAAATATGCTTACAGCGTTTGCCTCTATTCCCACCTATGTGATTGGGCTTATGCTCTTTGCCTGGCGGTTCCTTGAACGTGGCGTACCGTCAAGTTTCACGCCTGGTCTCGTCACCCGCAGTGCTGTACCATTTGCGATGCAATCGATTATCCCGCTGTTTGCGCTTCAACTGGCGTACCCCGATCCGACTTATGTCCTCCTCTACGTCACACCGCTCATCGCAGCGCTCGCGATTGTTGGGATAATAGGCGCTCGGATCGAAACAAGTGAGTGGGAACTCTCGCATCTCGTTTTAATAGCGTTCGTTTTAGGCATATTTGTAGGTTGGGTGCTTTCAACGCTCTACTTCTCGTCCAACGCCGACACCGCCGAAATATTCCGCGGACGTGGTGTGGCGTACGCTCAGGCGGTGCTCATTCCCGCCGCAGCGCTCGGGGTTTCAATGATAGAGCGATCGTTCGGACATCGATCGGCGCTCATTTCACCCGGTAAAATCGCTGCAATCATGCTGGTAGTCCTCATTATTTTGACTAATGCAGTAGGGGTGGTCGCTACTGACAAATATACGTCGCTTATTGCGCAAGATGACTTTAACGCAATCCGATACGTGGGGCAGATTTCAAGCAACAACACCAAGCTGGCATTTTTCGCTCACGTTAATCCGAAGGACCCGTATTTGAACGCAAGTTCCTCGCAACGCATTGCGCTCTTTTATGCCGAAAACCCGGCTGCGTTCGACGCCACCCCGATGGCATATCGGGACGAGGTCTCGAACAACACCTCTACGTTACTGGCGGCTATGCAGAGCGACAAGGGATTCTATAACTACGTAATCCTTTCCGAAAACCTTGGCTTCAGCGCTCGAAATACCCTTGATAGTTACCTCAAATCAAACGGGTACACTGTAGTTACGAGATTCGGAGACACATACGTTTACAGAACAGGGTCGCGATAAGATTATCTCGCTCCTTTATGGTTCCCGCAGTATAGCACCTTCAATTGCTGAGCTCACCGAAGCTGCATAGCGTTTCAGGTAGCCACTAAGGTCCTTTTCTGGCGGCCCCCATGTCGCCTTTCTCGCTACAAGCTCGTCGTCTGTAACATGTGCGGTGAGCTGGTGATTCGGTATGTCGATGGTGATTCTATCACCGTCGTGCAAGAGCCCTATCGGACCCCCCTCAGCAGCTTCCGGCGAGATGTGTCCGATCGCAGCGCCGCGTGTGCCGCCTGAAAAACGGCCGTCAGTAATAAGGGGCACCTTTAGCCCCATTCCCGAGAGTGCTGAGGTTGGCGCGAGCATCTCAGGCATACCGGGCCCGCCTTTTGGTCCTTCGTAACGAACGACGACGACGTGCCCTTCCATAATGTTACCGCTCAGAATGGCGTGCATCGCGTCATCTTCAGAGTTGAACACACGCGCCGTTCCCGTACAGCAGAGCATGTCGTCACTCACTCCGGCGCTCTTGACGATAGCGCCGTCGGGTGCAAGGTTTCCGTAAAGCACTGTAATGCCGCCTGTAGTATGCACCGGATCGTCAAGCGGTCGTATGACATCGTCACGGTATATAAAAGCGCTATCGGCGATCTCATGGATGGTCATCCCTGAACATGTCATCTCGTTACTGAACAGCGTTCGTGCGCGTTTTATGATGCCCGGGATCCCCCCAGCCGCGTCGAGATCACTCATAGTATAAGGGCCACTAGGGTTCATATACGAGATATGGGGCGTGCGTGCGCTCAGTTCGTCAAACAGCGTTATGGGGAGCCTTATGCCCGCCTCGTTTGCTATCGCCGGGAGGTGCAGTGCAGTGTTGGTGGAGCCGCCAATGAGCATGTCGAGCGTGATCGCATTGCGAAACGCCGCCTCAGTGACAATGGCACGCGGCGTGACCTCGTCGCGAATAAGTTCGACAACCCGCTTGCCTGTGTTTTGGGCGATCCGACGCCGTCTCGCATCAACTGCGGGCGCCGTTGCACAATACGGGAGCGCGAGGCCAAGGACCTCGGTCAAGCATGCCATTGTGTTGGCGGTGTACAAGCCCTGGCAGCTCCCGCACCCGGGACACGCACGGTTGACAAGCTCCTCAAGGTCCGCTTCAGTCATCGTGCCGCCCTGCACACAGCCGACCCCCTCAAAAGTCGACACGAGGGTCAGTTCCGTGCCCTGGTACTGCCCAGAGCGCATTGGCCCCCCTGTCACTACCATTGCAGGCAGGTCAAGCCGCAGCGCTGCCATCAACATGCCTGGCACGATCTTGTCGCACGACCCCACCAAGACCAAGCCGTCAAACTGGTGCGCTTGCGCCATGAGCTCTATCGAGTCCGCAATGTTCTCGCGCGA
>DASVJT010000134.1:0-2780 GCA_036385775.1 archaeon | reverse complement strand
TTATTTTATATTGTTGTATCCGCTCCCGTTCCTTATCGATTATGTCCAATACATTTGATAAGAGGCATATTTGGCCTTCGTTTTCCTTTTCCTCATTTTTTGATACTAAATCTATGAGTTGCTTCCTCTTGGACTCCAGTACCTCGCTCAGAATTGAAACTTCATCTCCTATCTTGCCCCTAAGAAATCTACGAAGTGCATACCAATCATATAGGAAAAGCACGACTCCGATCAACCAGAGCAGGCCTAAAGATGGCTCTCAAATGAACTCAATCCCCTGGTGGCTAAATTTGTTGTATTCGCCGACTTAATTTTGACCCCCCTATATAAGGAAAAGCCGATTCGTTTTTGACCCCCCCCAAGAAGGAAAGCCTCTCCTCTCCAAGTATGCTGAGGGGTGGGCTCTAAGGTGAAAACGATGGCAGATATACGTAGAATCGTCGATTTGTACGAACTCTATGGTTCCTACAAGAAAGTAGCCCGCGAACTGAACATATCCCCGAATACCGCTAAAAAGTACGTGCTCCGGGTCAAGGATGTACAAGAGGGTGTAGCTGAAGAGATCCTGCCCAAGGATAGAAAGATCATCCAGCCCTCGCGTGTCCTCACTGATACCGTCCGCCAGAAGATCCACCAGTATCTTGAGTTGAACCTGGAACAACCCCGAAAACAGCGACTCACTGCCAAACGAATCTGGGAGCTCCTCGTCCGAGATGGCCACAAAATCGGTTACACCAGCGTTAAAGATGAAGTGGTCCGCTGGAAACGTACCAATGCTCCCCGAGAGGTGTTCATCCTGCAAGAGCCGCGCGTTGGTCAGCGTGCTGAATTCGACTGGGGTGAAGTCATCCTTTGCATAGGAGGGATCTGGTCAAAATTCTATCTTGCTGTTTTTGTACTGCCCTTCTCACTCTATCGATTTGCCAGACTCTATCCCCGGTCTACCAGGCTGGAGGTGATCCAAGCTCACACCGAATTTTTCAATGAGATCGGCGCGGTTCCTGAATCAATCTTCTATGACAGGATGAGCGTGGTGTATGATTCGAAAAAACAAAAAATGAACGATAAGATTCTAGAGTTTTCTATGCTTTCCGGTTTTCGTCCGTGTGTCTGCAATCCCGCCTCACCTCACGAGAAGGGAACCGATGAAGAAAGTGTCGGCTACATTCGACGGCTAACCTTTGGTGAACGAAGTTCGTTCGAGTCCTTCGATGAGGCGATCGAATGGCTCCGTACGTGCCTCACCGAGATAAACGCCCGTCCCGTCTATCGTCGTCCGAGTGTGCCGGTTCAAGGTCTCGTTCAAGAGCGAGCTCTGATGCATCTCCTGCCGACACTTGAATATGAGAACTGCGACCTGAAACGGGCAACCATATCCCGCTATTCGCTGGTGAAATGCGAAGGGAACTTCTATTCTGTTCCGGATACATATCGTCCCCGGCTGATCACCCTAAAAATAATGGTTGACAAGATCATGCTACTTGGTGGAAACGATGTTATTGCGTCACACCATCGATTAACCGGAAAACAGCAGTATTCACTGGACATCACCCATTACATCAAAACCTTTTATCGCAAGCCCGGTGCACTTCCAAATGCCAGGGTTCTGGCTCAAGTGGATGAGCTGATCCGGGACCTGTTCAACCGGTATTACCTTGATGACCCGAAGGGATTCCTGCCGATTCTTGATCTAATGCGTGAGACATCGCCTGAGGCGCTTTCTCACGCCCTGACCATCCTGAAGGAACAGAACATCTCTCCAACTTATGATACGCTACGGTTCTTCCTTCACCAGACCATGGAACAGAAGGTTAAGCCGTTCGCCTTTTGTGGTGGATTTGAGGTCACGCAACCGGATCTCGTAGCTTTTGATCAACTGATGGAGGGATAAGCTATGGACATGACGCTGGTAGACCTATGCAAGCAGTTGCGGGTGAACGGGGTATACGCCTACGTAGAGGAATACCAACCAGATAATCCAGATCTGGAACGGTTCTTGACCTTGGCACTACAGGCAGAGCTCGACAAGAGGCACATAAACCGCCAGATGAAGGCATTGCACAAGGCTGGTTTTCCGACGAAGAAACGATTCGAAGAACTGGTGCTCGATAACCTTCCGCAAGATGGAAGAGATGCTCTTCCCGCATTGAAAGCACTCACGTTCCTAACGGAACGAAGGAATGTCATTCTTATCGGAAATTCAGGAACTGGGAAGACGCATATGGCGATTGCAATAGGAATACTCGCCTGTGAAGAGAACTATAGGGTATCGTTTCGTACGGCAGCTGGTCTGATCAATGAGATGGTCGAGGCACGAAACGAGAACAGACTCTCCATCTATCTCCGGCAGTTCAAGAAGATTGATCTCCTAATCCTCGATGAACTCGGGTATGTCACATTCGACCTCGCCGGCGCGGAACTGCTTTTTCAGTTGCTAGCAACGCGATACGAGACGATGAGTACGATCATTACGTCGAATCTGGGGTTCTCGGACTGGGTGAAGGTGTTCCATGATAGAGCCCTAACAGCTGCAATTCTAGATCGGATTACCCACCACGCACTGATCCTGAACATGAACGGACAGAGTTTTCGGAGAAGGTAGAGAAACGTGAACTTTATTTACAAGGTGGTTGGTTAGCTTAAATAGGGGGTCAAAATCGGATCGGCGTGGGGGATCAAATTTGGACCGGCGAAAACATCGAATTGATTTCTTCTCTTGAGCTAATTATTCGTATCTTCATGACATATCACCTATACTAAATTTGTTATACCTTATAGCG
>DASVJT010000133.1:0-1583 GCA_036385775.1 archaeon | reverse complement strand
TATCAAAATCGTTTTTGTAGCGGCTATCGCTTACATAAATGTGCGGGGGGCAAAGGGTGCTGGACAGATCAATGACATCCTTACTATCGCAAAATTAAGCCCACTACTACTACTGATCGTCGCAGGATTTGTCTACTTAGTCGTTCACCCGGGCACAGCAGCTTCGAACCTTGTCCCATTTGCCCCGCTTGGTTTTAGCAATTTCGCGCCAGCGCTGATTATCATTTTTTGGGCGTACACGGGATTTGAACTGGCAGTTATCCCCTCTGGTGAAATCGAAAATCCGACGAAGACCCTCCCGAAAGCGATGATCCTTGGCATGGCAATTGTAACCTCTTTTTACATAGCAGTAGGCTTCATGGCACTCGCTGTGGTCAACTGGACCTCGCTGCAGTATGATGTTGCGCCGCTTGCCACGGCTGGCAGCGTCGTCCTGTCGTACACGCCAGCGCTTGCCCTAATCGGAGGTACGATACTTGGGCTGGGGGCGCTTATCTCAATTTCCGGGTTTGACGAATCTGGTACGCTAGCGACCGCCCGGCTATCCTATGCAATCTCACTCGAAGGACTATTTCCAAGGCTTTTCAGCCGGACTCATCCACGGTTTGGTACCCCTTCCAACGCGATTATCATACAGTCCACCATTGCGTTATTCCTTTCATTGATTGGCGGACTAACGCAACTTATCGTCTTTTCAGCGTTTAATCTTGCTTTTGTCTATATAGCCACGTGTGCCGCCGTGCTGACACTCCGAGGCAGGAGGCAAAAAGGAAGTGACCGCACTTACCTTGAACGGCTCACCGGGCCGGCAATCCCTATTGCGGGCATTATCTTGAGCGGGTTCCTCATTTATGAATGTGGTATCACTACCATAGCATTTGGAATCGTGTCGATTCTAATTGGCATCCCGATCTATGTGCTTTATGCGCCGCGTACGGAGATAACGACTCTAAAGAGGGACTTCTATTCGAGTGAAGCGATTCTTGCGAGGAGCACACACACCCAGAAGGTTTTTTTGGGCTATCTAGTATATCTATTGCGAAAGGCCGTGGCGCGCGCTCTATCAAGAAATGGAAGGCAAAAATCGTAAAACACGATTTGCGTGTGGGGTTGCACTCGCCGTAATAGACGGCAGAGAACTTTAAATATTGGCTTGTTGGTGCCCTAATTTATCTAAAATAGTCATGTTTGCGTCTTTGAGAGTATCGCATCCTGTCAGTAGCATTGCTCGGCGAAGATCGTCCTTAACATATTCAAAATAAAGCTTCACCGCAACTTCTCCTCCGCCAATACACACTTGTGCGAGAGGTCGGCCGATAAGGGCTACGTCCGCACCAAGAGCACGGATCTTGAGCACGTCAAATCCAGTTCGCACCGTTCCATCCGCAAGTATAGGAACCTTTCCTGAAATCTCCTCTGCGATATCTGGAAGCACCTCTGCTACTCCTTGGCCGCCGTCCAAGACTCTGCCCCCATGATTCGAGACATAACAAGCGCTTGCACCGGAATCCACCACCTTAACCGCGTCTTCCGAGTTCATAATCCCCTTGAAGATTACGGGTTTTTTAGTGCAATCTACCAGT
>DASVJT010000132.1:0-1916 GCA_036385775.1 archaeon | reverse complement strand
TAATCATGAAGCTTAGCAGCCGTAAGTATCTCTTAGGAAACGAAGCAATCGCGCACGGCCTATTAGAAGCTGGGGTTTCAGTCGTATCTGGGTATCCGGGAACGCCTTCATCTGAGATCATTCCTTTTATAGCTCGAAATATAGAACATTATGACAAGCCGCCACACGTTGAGTGGTCGGTAAATGAGAAGGTAGCTCTCGAAGTTGCCGCCGGCGCTTCGTACTGTAACGTACGGGCGGCCGTTACAATGAAACACGTCGGCCTCAACGTTGCAGCCGACCCGCTTATGACGCTTGCTTACACCGGCGTCAAAGGTGGACTTGTGCTTGTTGTAGCGGATGATCCGGGCTGTCACTCCTCTCAAAATGAGCAAGACTCGCGTAGATATGCTTATTTTGCAAAAATTCCATGCCTCGACCCATCAACGCCGCAAGAAGCGTATAACCTAACAAAATACGCATTTGAGCTATCTGAAAAATTTGAAATCCCAGTCATACTACGTCCGACAACCCGTATTTCTCATGCACGAGCTTCTGTCATATTAAGTGGACAATATAGCGACCACCGGCCGGCATTTTTCGAAAAAAATCCCGAAAGATGGGTCATGGTGCCAGCTCACGCGCGCCTACGACATATAGAGTTGAACAAACTCCAACCGCTTCTCCGTTCTGAACTTGCTTCTTTAAATAGGCTACAGCTTAAAAAGTCAGAGCTTGGCGTCATAACATCCGGCGTAGCTGCAAAATACGTTGAGGAGGCAGTAACAAAATTAAAACTCGAGCCCTCAATGTTGCGAATCGCAGCATATCCTATAAATGACGATACCATTGTGGAACTAGTTAATAACTCACGTAAAATTTTGGTCGTCGAAGAACTCGAACCTGTCATTGAAGAGAAAGTCAACGAACTTTCTGGCACGGTAGAGGTGTTTGGTAAGCTCACTGGACAAGTGCCTCGCGAGGGTGAACTTACGGTGGATACAGTGTTAAAGGCCTTCGGACAGGTGACCGGCCGATTCGTTACAACATACGTTCCGGCAGAATTAATCGCTGCTGAGCGTACGCTGCCCCCGCGGCCGCCCGTGCTCTGTGCAGGATGTCCTCATCGTGCGACTTTTTTCGCTTTGAAAAAAGTTTTCAAGAAGTCTGCTATCTACGTTGGGGATATCGGATGTTATACTCTAGGCGTGACGCAGGGGACGATCGATACCACGCTTTGCATGGGCGCAAGCGTCAGCATGGGCAGTGGTTTCGCCGCTGCTTGCGGCGGGGACCGGGAAATAGTAAGCGTTATCGGCGATTCTACGTTTATACATACTGGCGTTCCGGGATTGATTAACGCCGTATACAATGGAGCAAAAATGACTTTGGTCATCTTGGATAACAATACTACTGCGATGACGGGGCATCAGCCCCACCCGTGCACTGGCGAGACCGCAACGGGATCATGCAACTTTCAGACACCTATGGAAGACGTCATAAGGGCCGTTGGCGTTCAAGGGCTTTATATTGTCGATCCTTACAACTTGTCCGAAACTGAAGAAGCATTTGTTAAAGCTAAGAACGGTGATGGTGTCCAAGTTGTCATAGCACGGCGCCCGTGTATAATCAGTGCCAAGAAAGCAGGAGTGCTTTCAAAGACGAAAAAAAGGGTTTCTTCAACATGTAAAAACTATTTTGCGAGTTGTAAGCTTTGTGGTACGCTCTTTTGCCCATCGATTAGCTATAGTGATTCGTTCGCCCTTATTTCGGAAGACTGTATCGGCTGCGGCGTGTGTGAGCAGATCTGCGAATTTGACGCTATAAAGACGGCTTAAAGAATGACTATGGCGGGAAATAAAAAGTTTGACTGTATTATCGTAGGTCTCGGCGGCCAAGGTTCTATTTTCGCTTCAGGGGTGCTAGGCGAAACAGCT